>NZ_JBEPAA010000101.1:0-25881 GCF_040298365.1 Kitasatospora sp. NPDC001603 | reverse complement strand
GGGACCGACCCGGCCGCGATCGCCGCCAACCAGTGGCCCTCCGACAGCGCCGCCGCGGTCGCCACCTTCCAGCTCTGCCGGCCGCCGCACCGCTCCCGGCACCTCGCCGCGTCGGCGTGGCAAGGTGTGGCCCCGGGCGGGTGGCGGGACACTGGCCCGTGGAGGGGTGTCCGGTGGGGGCCGTTGCGCCGAACAGGTGGTGGCCGGTATGACCGAGGTGTTGTTGGCCGTCGGAACGGAGAAGGGCCTCTTTCTCGGCCGCAGCCGATCCCGGGCGGACTGGGAGTTCAGCGGGCCGCACTTCCCGATGAACGCGATCTACGCCGTCTCGATCGATCGCCGGGGCGGCCGGACCAGGCTGCTGGTCGGTGCGGACAGCAGCCACTGGGGCCCGTCGGTCTGGCGCTCCGACGACCTCGGCGCGAGCTGGTTCGAACCGGCGAAGCCGGCCGTCCGCTTCCCCGAGCACACCGGAGCGTCGCTCACCCGGGTCTGGCAGCTCCAGCCGGCCGGTGAGGAGGCGCCCGGCGTGGTCTACGCGGGCACCGAACCGGCGGCGCTGTTCCGCTCCGAGGACGGCGGCGAGACCTTCGCCCTGGTCGAGCCGCTCTGGAACCATCCGCAGCGGTCCGAATGGGGCGCCGGGTACGGCGGCCAGGGGCTGCACACGATCCTCACCGATCCGCGCGACCCCGGACGCCTGCTCGTCGCCGTCTCCAGCGGCGGCGTCTACCGGAGCAAGGACGGCGGCGCGAGCTGGGAGCCCTCCAACACCGGGCTGCGCGCGGAGTTCTTCCCGGAGGAGAGCCAGTACCCCGAGTTCGGCCAGTGCGTGCACAAGATCGCACCGGACGCCGTCCGGCGGGACCGCCTCTACCTGCAGAACCACGGCGGCGTGTACCGCAGTGACGACGCGGGCGCGAGCTGGCGCTCCGTCACCGACGGCCTGCCCGCCGACTTCGGCTTCGCCGTCGCCGCCCATCCGCGCCGGGCCGACACCGCCTACCTCTTCCCGCTCGGCGGCGCCGGCGACCGGATCCCCCCGGGCCGCCGCTGCCGGGTCTACCGCACCGAGGACGGCGGGGACAGCTGGCAGCCGCTCGCCAACGGTCTGCCGGGCGAGGACCACTACGGCGTCGTGCTGCGCGACGCGCTGCGCACCGACGACGCCGAACCGGCCGGGATCTACTTCGGCAACCGCACCGGCGAGGTCTACGGCAGCCCCGACGAGGGCGAGAGCTGGTCGCTGCTGCTCTCCCACCTGCCGGACGTGCTCTGTGTCAGGGCGGCGACGGTGTCGTGACGGACCGGGCAGGGAGAACCCGACCACTTGATCCACGAACGGCCGCCCGACGAGCATGGCGGAGGCAGGACGGCTCTCGGAGATCGGATGGACCGCGTGACAGAGATGGAACCCGACTGGGAGTTCGGGCGCGACGCCGACGGCCTTCCGGTCGTCCGCTACCAGCGCGGCGAGCGGGAGGGCCGGCCCTGGGCCGGTCTGCTGGAGGTCATGGGCCCCGGGACGCCCGGCGGCGAGGCCGTGAGCGCCGTCGACCCGGTGGAGTTCGTGCTGACGGACATGTCGGGCTGGGTCGTCTCCAGCCGCGTGGGCTTCGGCGAGCGGTTGCGGCGCCGCGGGGCCCGTCCGCTCCGGCTCGGGCACACCATGCTGCGCGACCTCGCCGGTGATCCACCGCCCGCCGGATGGCCGGACTGGGCGCGGACCCCGCTGCGGGAGGGGTACCGCAGCGTGCCGTGCGACCGCACCGCCGAGGAGCTCGCCCCGGCACTGGGCGCCGCGTTCGGCCCCGGCCACCCCGACCACCGCCCCGACCACGACGAGCGGACCTCGCTGGAGGAACTGCGCAGCCTGCTGGCCGGCGGGGTGGTCGGCCCCGTGCTGCCGTCCAGCGCCCTGGTCGTGGACGCGGACGACCGGGTCGTGGCCGGCGCCGTCGTGACCGACTACGAGGGCCTGCCCTGGATCGCCCATGTCTTCCGGCACCCGGAGCTCGGCTACCCGGGGCTCGGCCGCGACCTGATGCGCCGGGTGATGGCCGACCTCGCCGGCCGCGGGAACCCCGGGATGGGGCTGGCCGTCACCGAGGGCAACGCGGCCCGCCGGCTGTACGAGTCGCTCGGATTCCGGCTCACCAGGAGCACGCTGACGGTCATCGTCCCCTGAGCCGCCCGGTGCTCGCCCGGCCGCTACGGACGGGCGAGCTCCAGCACGGCGATCCCGGCCAGGACGGTGGCGCTCGCGGTCATCCGCAGCCGCCCGAGCCGTTCGCGGAAGACCACGGTCGCGATCAGCGCGGCGATCACGATGCTCGTCTCGCGCAACGCGGCGACGGCCGCCAGACTGCCCCGGGACTGCGCCCAGACCACCAGCCTGGAGACCACCGCCAGCCGACTGGTCCACCTGGCGGTGGTCGACGCGCTGACGCTGACCCTGCTGGCCCTGCGGGGGGAGGCGGCGGAACGCGCGCTCGACCTCTCGGCGGACGTGACGGCCGATCACACCTACTAGCGCCGGACGGGCACCCGCGCCGGGGCGGGTGCCCGTTCAGGCGAGTGCCCGTGCCGGGCGGGTCAGGCCTCCGAGGCCGACCCGACCATCGCGCCGCCGCCCTCCGGCCGCGGGGGGGCAGGCGGCGGCCGGACGCCCCCGGGGGGCCGACGCGTCCGGACTCCGGACACCGGTCGGTCCGGCGTCTTCGGGCCTGGTCAGAGGTGATGTGTAGGCTCGCGGGCATGGCAAGGGTGACGCGGGACGACGTGGCGCGGGCGGCGGGAACGTCGACGGCGGTGGTCAGCTATGTGATCAACGACGGACCACGACCGGTGGCCGCGGCCACCCGCGCCCGGGTCCTGGCGGCGGTCGAGGAGCTGGGGTACCGGCCGAACCGGGTCGCCCAGGCGATGGCCCGCCGCCGGACCAACCTGATCGGCATGGTCGTGCCGGACGCCCGGCAGCCGTTCTTCGCCGGGCTCGCGCACATGGTCGAGCAGGCGGCGGCCGAGCGCGGCCGACTGCTGCTGATCGGCAACTCCGACTACGCCGACGAGCGGGAGGCGCACTACATCCGGGCCTTCCTCGGCATGCAGGTGGACGGGCTGATCCTGGTCACCCAGGACCCGTCCGTCCCCGGGGTGGCCGGGTTCGAGGCCACCGACGGCACCCCCGTCGTGCTGCTGCACCACCGGGCGGAGACGGAGACCGGCGCGGCGGTGGTCGCCGACGACGACGGCGGCGCCCGCGAGATGGTGCGCCACCTGCTGGCCCACGGGCACGCCGACGTCCACTGCTTCGGCGGGACGTTCGCGCTCAGCCCGAACGACCCGGTGACCTCGCGGACCGCCGGCTGGGCGGCCGCCCTGGCCGAGGCCGGGCTGCCCACCGACGGCCGGCTGACGCCCGCGCCCTTCGACCGCGTCCGGGCCCACGCCGAGGCCCTCGCCCTGCTGGCCCGGCCCGACCGGCCGTCCGCCGTGTTCTGCGCGACCGACGACCAGGCGATCGGACTGCTGCGCGCCGCCGACGACCTCGGCATCCGGGTGCCGGAGGACCTCGCGGTGGCCGCCTTCGACGACATCGCCGAGGCCGTCATCGCCGGGCCGCCGCTCACCACCGTCGCCACCGCGCAGGGCGAGATGGCCCGGGCCGCCGTGGACCTGGTGCTGACCGCCAAGGCGAACGAGCAGCCCGTCCCGGCGGGCGCGCACACCTTCCCCGCCCGTCTGGTGATCCGCCGCTCCTGCGGCTGCCCGGGGGCGGCGGCCGCCTGAGCCGGCGAGCCGCCCCGGAGCCGTCGTTCAGCTCCCCGCGGCCTCCGCGCCGGCGAGGAGGCCGGCGCCGGCGCCCAGGAAGTCGACCAGCAGTGCGTTGACCTCGTCGGGCCGCTCCAGGGCGGGCAGGTGGCCGGCCCAGGGCAGGTCGAGGCGGCGGGCACCGGCGATGCGCTCGGCGAGGTGGTCGGCGATCCGGGCGAAGTCGGCGAAGTCGTGCGCGCCGGTGACCAGCAGCGTGGGCGCCGTGACGGCGGCCGGGTCGGTCTCGACCCGGATCTGCGGGAAGTCCTCCTCGGCGGCCAGTTGGACGTCGAAGGCGTGCCGCTGCATCCGGCGCACCTGCTCCCTGACGGCCTCGCCCGCCTCGGGGCCCAGCCAGGTCCGCACGTTGAGCTCGGTCGCTCCGGCGACGTCCCCCGCCTCGATCAGCGCGTCCTCGCGCTCACCGAAGGCGCGGAGTTCGGTGCTCGGCTCCTGCCCGGCGAGCGCGGTGCAGAGCAGCGCGAGCGCCGTCACCCGGTCCGGCCATCGGGCCGCCAGCGCCAGCGCGACCCGGCCCCCGCCGGACGCCCCGACCAGCGCCGCACGCTCGATCCCGAGCCCGTCCAGGAGGTCCAGGACGTCCCGGGCGTTGTCGTACGGCCGGTCCGGGACGGGCGTCCCGCCGAAGCCCCGCAGGTCGCAGCGGACCACCCGGAAACCCGCTCCGACCAGGGCGGGCACCTGTGCGTCCCACATCCGCCGGTCGCAGACCGTGGAGTGCAGCAGGACCACCGCCGGGCCGCTCCCGGCCACCTCATGAGAAATGATCATCGGGCCACCCTACGGAACAACCGCGCACCGCACACCCGGTTTGCCCGCGCACCGACGGGCTCCGTCGGTGGCCGGCCCTACGGTGACCGCGTTCGCCCGCCCTGGCCCCGGAGGTCCCCCGTGGCCCGGCTCCTCGTCCGCCCCGGCATCGATCCCGACGATCCCGACGAGCCCGACGTGCCCGTCGTCGCCCTCCTCGTCGACCCCGACGGCCCGCCGGCCGAGCGCGCCGTCGCCCGGCTCGGTACCCACTGCCACGAGGGCGACGGCGTGCTCCACCTGGTGCGGACCGACGGTTGGGCCGGGCACGCCCTGGCCGGTGACCGCCTGGTGGTCGAGGTCGCCGTGTACCCGGCGCCGCTCGACCGGGCCGGTGTGGACCTCGCGGCCTTCACCGGCCGCTCGTCCGTCGACCCGGAGGCCGTGCTGCTGCTCCGGGCCCGGGCCGCGGTGGAGCCGGAGTCGTACGCGCGGGCGGCGCCCGCGACGGTGGTGTTCACGGCGGGCCCGGACGAGACGCTCGACGACCTGCTCGCCGGCGGGGAGGCCTGGCCGATGGTGCTCGCGCCCCCGCCCGAGCACTGAGCGCCGGACACCGGAGCGCGGGGCCGTGGGCCGCCCGCCGCCGAAGGCCGCATCGACGCGCAACTCTCCGGTTGCACTTGGCCGATCCACGTGCAACTCTGGGGTTGCGCACAGTTGACAGCGACGAAGGAGTTCCCCATGAGTGAGGACCGGATCGAGCGCGAGACCCTGATCGCGGCATCCCCGGAGCTGGTCTGGACCCTGGTGGCCCAGCCCGGGTTCTGGGTGGCCGAGGAGGCGAGCCTGGCCGGCACGGTGGCCCGCGAGGGCGAGTCGATGGTGGCGAAGAACCCCGAGTACGGGGTCTTCCCGGTGCGGGTCGAGAAGGTCGAGCCGCCGACCTACCTGGCCTACCGCTGGGCCAGCGCCTTCCCCGGCGAGGACCTGCGCGAGGACAACAGCACCCTCGTGGAGTTCACGCTGACCCCGGAGGGCGCGGGGACGCGGCTGCGCGTGGTCGAGAGCGGGTTCGCCGCCCTGGCCGGCTCCGAGGAACTGCGCGGCAAGGCGGTCGAGGACAACTCCGGCGGATGGCCCCAGGTGCTCGACGCGCTCCGCAAGCGCGCCGAACAGCCGCCCGCGTGAGCGACGGGGGCCGCGGCGGCGCCGAGCCGGTCGACGGCGTGCTCGCCGCCCTCGCCGACCCGACGCGGCGTCAGCTGCTGGACCTGCTGGCCGAACGGGGCGAGGCCACCGCGACCACGCTCGCCGAGCGGCTGCCCGTCTCGCGGCAGGCGGTGGTCAAGCACCTGGCCGTCCTGGACGGTGCCGGGCTGGTCACCGCCGCCCGGGCCGGCCGCGAGGTGCGGTACGCGGTCCGGCCCGCGGCGCTCGACGCGACGGCCCGGTGGATGGCGGCGCTCGCGACCGACTGGGACCGACGGCTGGCCGCCATCAAGCGCCTCGCCGAAGCGGCCGAGGCCGCCGAGCAGGAGGCCCGGCACGCACCGCGGCCGCCGGACGCGCGGTAGAGCCCGCGGCCGGGGCCCGGGGCACGGCCCGGAGCTCCGGCCACTACCGGAGTTCGTCGGCCAGCAGGTCCATCAGCAGGTTGTCGTGCCAGCTGCCGTCGGAGCCGCGTTCGTACTGGCGCATGATGCCCACCGGGCGGAAGCCGACCTTCTCGTAGCAGCGGATCGCCGCCGCGTTGTCCGCCGCCGGGTCGATGATCAGGCGGTGGTAGTGGTGGTCGGCGACGAGGTGGCGGGCCAGCGTGCGGACGGCGTCGGTGCCCAGGCCGCAGCCGTGGCGGGCCGGGTCGAGGTAGATGTCCATGCCCGCGTGGCGGTACTCGTCGTCGTTCTCGGCGTACCACTGGATGGCGCCGGCCACCTGACCCTCGACCAGGATCGCCAGGGTCTCGGTGCCCGGCTCCTTGAGGTCGGTGGCGACGGCGTCGGCGAGATCGTCGCCACCGCGCCAGCGGGCGAAGACCTCGGGGGTGCCGCGGATGGCCACGAGGGCCGGGATGTCCGCCTCCGCGGCGGGGCGGAGAGTGACCTGGGCGCCGTGCAGAATCGTCCCCATATAGGGCATGTTTGCATGGAAAAGGGTGTTCGGCGAGCCTTTTTCGACGTTGCATTCACCCCCTCCCACCAGGGATGATTCGCCGCCGTGACCCATTTCCTGCTCATTCTCGTGGCCGTTCTCGTCTACTTCGCGGTGAAGAAGTCCCGCGCCACCAAGTCCGTGGAGTGGGCCAGGCACCGGTTCGATCCGGCCGCCTTCGGCCTCGTCCCCCGCGAACGGCTCGACCCGCGCCGGTCCGGGCCGCCGATGCCGGAGGAGCGGCGCCAACGGTCCCAGGCGATAGCCGACGCGGCCTGGGGCGGGGACTGGCGGCCCGCCGCCGCCCACGTCGAGGCGGCCGGCCAGGACTGGGAGGAGCGCTGGTCGCGGCTGGAGCTGCTGGCGAGCATCGCCAACGAGGACGACGCCTGGCTGACGGCCTGGCGCGCCGCGGACCCGAACAGCTGCGACGCGGCCACCCTGGAGGCCAAGCAGATGGTGCACCGCGCCTGGGCGATCCGCGGCTCCAAGTACGCGCACGAGGTGCCCGCCGAGGACATGGCGAAGTTCCGCGAGCTGCTGCCCGCCGCGATCGAGGCGGCCCGCCGCGCCGCGCTGCTGGCACCGCGGGACCCGGCTCCGTGGGTGGTCATGGTGACGACGGCGCGCGGCGCGCAGTACACCCCGGAGCAGTTCGAGCCGCTCTGGGCCGGACTGGCCGAGCGGGCCCCGCACCACTACGAGGCGCACTGGCAGGGCATGCAGTACTGGTGCGCCAAGTGGTTCGGCTCGGACAAGCAGATGCTGGCCTTCGCCGAGCGGGCGATGGACCACGCTCCGGCCGGGAGCCCGCTGCCGGGGATCTACCTGCACGCGCTGTCCGAGCTGGAGAAGCGCAAGACCCTCGGGTCCACACTGGCCGGGGAGAAGGCCAAGGAGCGGCTGAAGGCGGTCGCGTCGGCGCTGGCGGCCGTCCCGGCGGACGACGAGCGGCTGCCGATGCTGCGCCACCTGCTCGCCTACTACTGCGGCAAGGCCGGGTTGCCCGCGGAGGCACTGGAGCAGTTCCGGCTGATCGGCCGCTGGTGCGGCGCCGAGGTCTGGGCCGACCAGGGCGATCCGGTGACGGCCTTCGACCTCGCGCGCGGGTTGGCCGTGAAGCTCTCGGAGGCGCCCCCGCTGCCGCCCGAGCTGCGGCCCACCAAGGACACGGATCATCACTACAACGGGTAATCATTTCAGTTCGGAGCGTGCTGACGGGCCGTCATTTGGGTGTACCGTGACCGCCAGAAGCGGATCGCCCCCGAAGAATGGGGCGAGCCCGGCAACGTGTTGACGCACGCGGCCGGGCTCTTCATACGCCGAGTGGTAAGGCCTCCACTGACGATGCTCCTGCATGCTATCGCGCCGTCGCGCGACTTCACCCAGATTGCCAACTCCTTGGTGTGGGACGACGAGTTGTCGGACTCCGCCTTTCGACTCCTTGTACGAGCCCTGGCACTGGGCCCGGCGAAGGCCCGCGCCACCACGGTGACGGCCCTCGCCGCCGGGCTCTCCGGCGGGCGCGTCACCACCGATCGCGCCCGCCGCCAACTCGCCCGCGCGGGACTGCTGCACACCACCCGGCGGCGCGGCGCCGCCGGGCAGGTGCGGACCGAATCCCTGCTCTCCAGCGTGCCGTTGGGCGCGGCGGAGGCGGAACGGCTGTTCGACGGGCAGTTCGAGCGGGTGGGGCGGTCCGGCCACGGCGTCCCGCCGGATGCCGGGAAACGTAGCCGCGGGTCGTCGTCCGTCCGGTCCTCCGGCACCGCCCTCCCGGGGGTGACACCCAGGGTGAACACCACCCCCCTCCCTCCCCCGCCGGCCCTCGAACCCGCAGGCACCTGGGGTGAGTTCACCGAGCACGGGTTCGGCGAGGGCGGGTCCACCGAAGCCGAGCGGGCGCTGCTGGAGCTGCGGCGGATCGACCCCCGGCTGACCCTGGGGGCCCGCGAGGTACGGCGGTTGGCGCCCCTGGCCGCCGAGTGGCTGGCCAGGGGCGTGAGTTCGGCCGCCCTGCGCGCCGCGCTGACCAGCGGACTGCCGGACCAGGTCAAGTCTCCTGCCGCCCTGGTGCGTTGGCGCCTGGAGGGCAAGATGCCCGCCCCGCTGGAGCCGAGCACCGTGACGGCACCCGTCTGCTGCGACTCCTGCGACCGTGCCTTCCGCCCGGTGAACGGCGAACACCGCTGCGGGGACTGCCGCACCCGCGCCGCCGCCCGCACCGCCGCCTCCACCGCCCACACCGCGGAGTCCGCTCCCGGCACCTCGCGGCGGGTCGACTGGCGCACCCTGGTCGCCCAGATCGGCGCGGCGACGGGGTAGCGGCGGCAGGTGGAGTGGCGGCAGGCGCGGTGGCGACGGGTAGTGGCGACGACGGCGGGCCGCTACCGCCCGAGGCCCTCCAGCAGCAGCTCCGCGGCCACCGCCGCGCCATCGGTGCGGAACGCACCGGCCACGGCGGCCGCCCGCTCACGGACCTCGGGGGCCAGCGCGACCTTGAGCGCCGCCGACAGCGACTCGGTGGTCGGCATCGGCCCGTCGTGCTCCGCGCCGATGCCCAGGCCGACCACCCGGCCCGCGAAGTACGGCTGGTCCCCGCCCTGGGCCACCACCACCTGGGGCGCGCCCGCCCAGGCCGCCGTCGTCGTGGTGCCCGCGCCACCGTGGTGCACGACGGCCGCCACCCGGCGGAACAGCGCCTGGTGGTTGACCTCACCGACGACGAAGCAGTCGTCCCGGTCGTCGGCCGACCCCAGGTCGGCCCAGCCACGGGAGATCACCGCACGGCGGCCCTGCGCGCGGACCGCCTCGACGACCGCCCGGGCGACCTCCTGCGGATGGCGCACCGGAACGCTGCCGAAGCCCACGTACACCGGCGGCGCGCCAGCGTCCAGGAACTCCACCAGGTCGGCGGGGAGCGGGCGTTCGTCGGGCAGGACCCACGCGCCGGTCTGCACCACGTCCAGCTCCGCCGGCCGCTGCCACGGCGCCAGGGTCGGGTCCGTGGCCAGCCACGGCAGGTCGGTGAAGACATGGTCGCGGACGTTGTCCACGGGCGGCAGGCCGATCGACGCCCGGTGGGCGTTGACCACCTCGCCGAACACCTCCTGCGCGTCCACGGCGTCCTGCTCCCAGAGCACCCGGTTGTCGGTCACGTCCGAACGGAGCGGCCGCCCGGGGCGCGGTATCGGCGGGTTGTGCGGGGACGGCAGGCTGACCGGCTGGTAACTCGCGTACACGTAACGGACGCCCAGCTTCTCGGCCGCCGCCCGCACCCCGGCCGCCGCCGGCAGCAGACCGGTCGCCACCAGCACGTCACACCCCTCGGCCACCGACATGACGCCGTCGTAGAACGCGGCCACCAGCTCGGCCGCCCGCCGGACCACACCGCCCGGTGACGGCGGCGTCCGCCCGGTCACCAGATCGCGCACCGACTGCCCGGTCGGCACCATCTCCACCCCGACCACCGCCAGCCGCCTCGCGAACTCCTCGTCCGGCGGCGCACAGACCCGCACCTGCGCGCCGCGCTCCCGCAACCGCACCGCGAGCCCGACCAACGGCTCGACGCCCCCGCGCGAATCGTAGGCAGACAGCACCACACGCATTCAGAACTCCCCTGTGCATCGACATCGGCTTCGACCGCAGATTCTGCGTCATGACCGGGGCCTTGCCGCAAGGCCCCCCGTACGCTATAAGTTGAGAGTGGAAAGGAGTGGGCACTCCTCCTTCGCCGCTCGTCGCAGCCGAGTTGACGGCCATTCCTTTATCTTCTCTCCGAGGCGGAGCCGGATCTCTCCGAGGCGGAGCCGGACTCGACGTGTCCGTGCCGGGACACGGATCCGCGCCGGGGCCGTGGGCCCGCACCGGAGTTGACGGTGGCGGTGGATCAAAGGCGCACCGACGAAGCCGTCGCCCCCAACGAGCGGGTCGCCGCCGACCTGGCGCGCGTCCTCGGTCCCGGACACCCCGAGACCTTCGCCATCCGCAGGACTCCGGACGTCGTGCGCCGTGGCTGTTCCGAACGCGAGACCTCCGACGCCGGACCGTCCGCACCGGCGTAGGCGCGCCGGGGCGGACGGTTCCCGAGGGGGCGTCAGGCGTGGGACGCCTCGTCGCACAGGCGGCGGGCCGGTTCCGTCTGCAGCGTCGCGTGGCTGATGCCGAAGTGGTCGGCGGCGCAGCGGCGCAGGCGGGTGAGGAGGTCGGCGGGCGGGTGGGGGTCGGCGACCACGTGGGCGGTGAGGACGGGCATGCCGGAGGTGATCGTCCAGGCGTGCAGGTCGTGGACCTCGCGGACGCCGTCCTCGGCCAGGAAGTGGGTGCGGAGTTCGGCGAGGTCGACGTCCGCGGGGGTGGCCTCCAGGAGGACGCGCAGGGCGTCGCGGCCCAGCAGGTAGGCGCGCGGCAGGATCATCACGCCGATCAGCAGCGAGGCGATCGGGTCGGCGTACTGCCAGCCGGTGAGCTGGATGGTGACGGCGGCGGCGATGGCGGCGACCGAGCCGAGGGCGTCGCCGAGCACTTCCAGGTAGGCGCCGCGCAGGTTGAGGCTGCGGTCCTTGCCGCCGCGCAGCAGGACGACGCCGACCAGGTTGGCGGCGAGGCCGACGAGCGCGACGGTCAGCATCAGGCCGCCCCGGACCTCGACGGGCTCGCCGAAGCGCCGGACGGCGCCGTAGGCGACCCAGGCGAAGACGGCGACCAGGAGGACGGCGTTGGCGAGCGCGGCCAGGATCTCCAGCCGGTAGTGGCCGAAGGTGCGCCGCAGGGTGGGCGAGCGCTGGGCGACCTGGACGGCCAGCAGAGCGAGGGCGACGCCGGAGAGGTCGGTCAGCATGTGCCCGGAGTCCGCGAGCAGGGCGAGGCTGCCGGAGAGCAGGCCGCCGACCACCTGGAGGACCAGCACGGCGGCGGTGACGGTGATGGTCAGCAGCATCCGGCGGCGGTAGGCGCCGCTGACGGTGGCCGGGGCGGCGGGGCCGTGGTTCGCTCCCATGTCAGTGCTCCTTCTCGGGCGGCAGGACGGCGGCGAGCAGGTCCCGCAGGGCGTGGGCGAGGCGGTCGTCGGCCAGGTGGTAGCGGGTGCGGCGGCCTTCGGGGACGGTCCGCACCAGGCCGCAGTCGCGCAGGCAGGCGAGGTGGTTGGAGACGTTGGCCCTGGTCAGGCCCAGCTCCTCGGCGAGGTCGGCCGGGTAGTGCGGGGCGGCGAGCAGGGCGAGCAGGATCCGGCGCCGGCTGGTGTCGGCGAGGGCCTTGCCCACCCGCTCCATGGCCGCCTCCTGCGCCTCGGCGGGCAGGTGCGGGTTGCGGGGGTTCACGGCGGTCGGTTCCATGACTCCCACAGTACAGTGATGGCTGAATTCAGCAAGTACTGAACTGTCGGGCCAGATGCGAGCCCGTCGCGCCCGGGCCCTGGCAGTCGCGACGGGCCGCCGGGCCGCCGGGCCGAGCAGCCGCGACCAGATCCCGGGCGCGGTCGCCGAGGTGGCCGCCGGCGGCGCGACGGCCGGGGTGAAGGTCGAGGTCGCGGACGGCGCCCTGACCGCCGCGATCACCGCCGAGGCGGCCGCGATCTCCGCTCAGGAGACGACCGCCCGGCGCCCTGCGGTGGCCGCTCCCGGAATCTCCGGAAAGAATTCCGTCGCGGCTGTCGAAACGGCCGCTCCCCGTTCGACGCAGGGGTGAGAGGCGGGGAGAAGCCCCGCCCTCCCGACCGAGGAGTCACCATGCCGCGCTTCATGTCACTGATCCGTATCGACGAGCAGGACGCCCCGGACATGCAGTCGGCGGGTCCGGAGTTCGAGCAGCGGATGGGGGCGCTGTTCGAGGAGATCACCAAGGCCGGGGTGATGCTGGACACCGCCGGGCTGCTGCCGACCGCCGAGGGCACCCGGGTCACCTGGGAGGGCGGGAAGCTGAGCTTCACCGACGGGCCGTTCACCGAGACCAAGGAGGTCGTCGGCGGCTACGCCATCATGCAGTGCAAGGACAAGGCCGAGGCCCTGGAGTGGACCAAGCGGTTCCTGGAGATCCACCCGGAGAGCTGGAAGGTCGGCGCCGAGCTGCGCCAGATCGACGGGAACACCACCCCGCCGGAGGCCTGATCCCCGACCCGCCCGGCCCGCGCCCGGCCGCCGCGCCGCGTTTGCCCCGGTGCCGTCCGGCTGCTCTGATGGGTGGCCGTGACGGAGAGCAGCGCGACCGCGGCGGTCGAGGCCGTGTTCAGGATCGAGTCCCCGCGGATCATCGCCGGTGTCACCCGCATCGTGCGGGACGTCGGCATCGCCGAGGAGCTCGCCCAGGACGCGCTGGTCGCCGCGCTGGAGCAGTGGCCCGCGCAGGGCGTCCCGGACCGGCCGGGCGCGTGGCTGATGACCACCGCCAAGCACCGCGCGATCGACCTGGTCCGCCGCAGGGAGACGTACGCGCGCAAGCTCGCGGAGGTCGGCCGGACGCTGGAGGACGTGGCGCCGCCGGAGCCGGCCGAGCCGGACGACATCGACGACGACCTGCTCCGGCTGATCTTCACCGCCTGCCACCCCGTGCTGTCGGCCCAGGCCCGGATCGCGCTCACCCTGCGGCTGCTGGGCGGCCTCACCACCCAGGAGATCGCCCGGGCGTTCCTCAGCACCGAACCGGCCGTCGCCCAGCGGATCGTCCGGGCCAAACGGACGCTCGCCACCGCGCGGGTGCCGTTCGAGGTCCCGCGCGGCGAGGGCCGGGCGGCCCGGCTCTCGTCCGTCCTGGAGGTCGTCTACCTGATCTTCAACGAGGGTTACGCGGCCACGGCCGGCGACGACCTGCTCCGGCCGGGGCTCTGCGAGGACGCGCTGCGGCTGGCCCGGGTGCTCGCCGGGCTGGCCCCGCAGGAGCCCGAAGTCCACGGCCTGGCCGCCCTGCTGGAGTTCCAGGCGTCCCGGACGGCGACCCGCACCGGGCCCGACGGGCAGCCGGTGCTGCTGGCCGACCAGAACCGCGCCCGCTGGGACCGGCTGCTGATCCGGCGCGGCTTCGCGGCCCTGCGGCTGGCCGGCACCGGGCTGTACGCGGTCCAGGCCGCGATCGCCGCCTGCCACGCGCGGGCCGCCCGCTACGAGGACACCGACTGGGCGATGATCGCCACGCTCTACGGGCGGCTGGCGGCGCTGACGCCGTCCCCGGTGGTCGAGCTGAACCGCGCGGTGGCGGTCTCGATGGCCCGGGGCCCGGCGGCCGGACTGGAGCTGGTGGACGCGCTGG
This sequence comes from Kitasatospora sp. NPDC001603, assembly GCF_040298365.1. Taxonomy (NCBI): domain Bacteria; kingdom Bacillati; phylum Actinomycetota; class Actinomycetes; order Kitasatosporales; family Streptomycetaceae; genus Kitasatospora; species Kitasatospora sp. NPDC001603. The sequence continues at coordinate 11,898 of NZ_JBEPAA010000101.1, read as the reverse complement.
CGGCGGAGCCGGCCCTGCGGGCGTACCACCTGCTGCCGAGCGTGCGCGGCGACCTGCTGGCGCGGCTCGGGCGGGCCGAGGAGGCCCGGGCGGAGTTCGAGCGGGCGGCGTCGCTGGCCCGCAACGCGCGGGAGCGCGCCCTGCTGCTGGAGCGGGCCGCGGCCGCCGCCGCCCCCGCTACGCCCCGTCGTCCAGACGCAGCCGGGCACTGACCTCCCCGAGGCCCTCGGCCAGCACGGCGAGCTGCTCGCGACTGAGCACGTCGATCAGCAGCTCGCGGACCAGGGCGACGTGGCCGGGCGCCGCCCGGCGCAGCATGTCCCGCCCCTCGTCGGTGAGCTCGGCGAAGACGCCGCGCACGTCGCTGGGGCACGAACGGCGGCCCACCAGGCCCATCCGCTCCAGCTGGGTGACCTGGTAGGTCAGTCCGCTCTTGGAGGTGACGAGCTTCTCCGCCAGTTCGGTCATCCGCAGCGAGCCGGCCGGGGCGGCGGAGAGGTGCACCAGGATCTCGTACTGGGTGTGCGAGAGGCCGGAGTCCTCCTTGAGCTGGCGTTCCAGCCGGCGGTTCAGGAGGTTGCTCGCGGTGACGAAGCCCCGCCAGGCGGCCATCTCGTCGTGGTCCAGCCAGCGCGGTTCGTTCAGGGAGGCCATGGAGGAAGCGTACTCCTGTTGTTCAAATTCGAACCAAGGTGTACGGTCGACGTGTCGAGGTTCAAAATTGAACTACTTTGGAAGCGAGAGAAGCCGTCATGAGCACCGCCGCACCCGAGCGCATGCCCGCCCTCTACCTCTCGCACGGCGCACCGCCGCTCGCCGACGACCCGCTGTGGCCCGGCCAGCTGGCCGCCTGGTCCGCCGAGCTGCCCCGCCCCAAGGCCGTCCTGATGGTCTCCGCCCACTGGGAGGAGGCCCCACTGGCCCTCGGGGCCGTCACCACCGTGCCGCTGGTCTACGACTTCTGGGGCTTCCCCGAGCACTACTACCAGGTGCGGTACGCCGCCCCCGGCGCCCCCGCGCTCGCCGAGCGGGTCCGCAAACTGCTGCGCGCCCCCGGCACGCCCGTCCAGGACATCCCGGACCGCGGGCTGGACCACGGCGCCTACGTCCCGCTGGTGGAGATGTTCCCCGAGGCGGACGTCCCCGTCCTCCAGGTCTCCATGCCCACCCTGGACCCGCAACGGCTGCTGGAGATCGGCCGCCGGCTCGCCCCGCTGCGCGACGAGGGCGTGCTGATCGTCGGCAGCGGCTTCTTCACCCACAACCTGCGGGCGCTCAGCTCCGACGGCCGGATCAGCTCGGTGATGGCCGAGTTCGACGACTGGGGCCGCCGCGCCCTGGCCGCCAAGGACCTGGACGCGCTGCTCGACTTCGAGCGGAAGGCCCCGGCCGGGCGGCTCGCCCACCCGCGCACCGAGCACTTCGCCCCGCTGTTCGTCACCCTCGGCGCCGGCGAGGCCGACCTGGGCAGCCAGCGCAGCGTGATCGACGGGTTCTGGATGGGCCTGGCCAAGCGCTCGATCCAGCTCGGCTGACCGGCACAGCGACCGGCCCGGACCGCCCGACGCTCGATCCAGCCCGGCCGGCCGGCGGCCCGGACCGCCCGGACGGCGGGCCGTCGCGCGCGCCCACGGGGCGGGCCCGGCGCGCCGGGGGAGGTGAGAGGCTGCCGCCATGAACGGTGACGACGTCCGGGCCGCGCTCGGCGAACTGCGGGACACCCTCGGTCCGCACACCGGTGACGGCCCGGCCTGGGCCGCGCCGGCCGGGCCGCTGGAGTGGAGCTGCCGGGAGACGGCCGTCCACCTCGCGCACGACCTGCTCGGCTACGCCGGGCAGCTCGCCGCCCGACCCGCCGCCGGATACCTGCCGCTCGACCTCACCGTGCGGGCCGACGCCCCGCCCGAGGACGTCCTGGCGGTGGTGGCGGCCTGCGGGCACCTGCTGGCCACCGCCCTGGACGCCGCGCCGCCCGACCTGCGGGCCTGGCACTACGGGCCCTGCGACCCGGCCGGGTTCGCCGCGATGGGCGTGGCCGAACTGCTGCTGCACACCCATGACATCGCCCTCGGGCTCGGCCTGTCCTGGCGGCCCCCGGCCGGGCTCGGCGCGGCGGTCCTGGCCCGGCTGTTCCCCGACGCCCCGGCCGGCGGGTCCACCGCCGTCCTGCTCTGGTGCACCGGGCGCGGCGAGCTGAACGGCCGTCCGCGCAGGGCCTCGTGGAGCTGGCGGGCGGCCGTGGACGGGGAGTGACCCCGGGAGCCGGGAGCCAGGAGCCGGGGGCCGGGGAGCCGGCGACCGGTCAGGCGGTGGCGGCCCGCTCGGCGGCGCTGCGCTCGACGCAGAACTCGTTGCCCTCGATGTCCGCCATGGTCACCCAGCCGGTGCCGTCCGGGCGCCGCTGGTCGTCGTGGACGGTGGCGCCCAGCTCCAGCAGGCGCTCCACCTCCTCGTCCCGGGAGCGGTCCTGGGGCTGGAGGTCCAGGTGGACGCGGTTCTTCACGGTCTTGCCGTCGGGCACCCGGATGAACAGCAGCACCGCGCCCGGCGTCTCCAGGAGGGCCTCCGGGTCCCCCGGGAAGTCGTCGTCGGCCAGCTTGCCGTCCAGCACCTTCGCCCAGAACTCGCCGAGGCGGTAGGGGTCGGCGCAGTCGATCGTCACATGTCGTACCAGAGAAGCCATGGGGAGCACTCTGGACCGCCGCCCCGGCCCGCGTCCACCCGATTCGCCGCGAACCCGTCAATGGGGGGTCAGGCCGAGCGGCTGCGCGGGTCAGGCCGAGCGGCTGTGCAGGTGGCCGTCCAGGGGGAACTCCGGCGGGCTGGCCCGCAGAACGCTCCCGAACCGGTAGCCGGCCTTCTCGGCCACCCGGCAGGAGGCCGTGTTGTCCACCTGGTGGAGCAGGTCGAGCCGGACCAGCCCGTCCGCCGCGAAGGCCGCGAACGCCCAGCGGGTGAGCCCCTCCAGCGCGCGCGGGGCCACGCCGCGGCCGCGGGCGGCGGCGGCCGTCCAGTAGCCCACCTCGGCCGCCGGCGCACCGGGCGCGCCGCGCTTGAGCACCACGTTGGCGACCAGCTCGGCCGGCCGCTCCCCGGCGGGGCCGCCGTCGGCGGGCAACGCCCCGGCGGGGCCGCCGAGCGGCGCCAGGACGGCGAAGCTGTACCGCTCGCCGGCCGCCCGGCCGCGCTCCTGCGCCTCCAGCCAGCGGGCCGCCTCGTCCAGGTCCGCCACGGGGGTACGGGTGAAGTGCCGCAGCGTCTCGTCCCGGTAGATCTCGACCAGGGCAGCCGCGTCCTCGTCCCGGAACGGGCGCAGCAGCAGGCCCTCGGCGACGGGCGATTCGGTGGCGACCGTCATCGCAGGCCCTCCCAGCCCCAGCGCGGGGTCGGCCCCGGGTCCCCGAGGTCCTCGCCGACGGGCGCCGCGGAGACGTCCCTGGCGATCTTCGTGCCCCAGTCGAAGTACTCCAGCACCCGGCGGCGCAGCAGCTCGTCCCCGGGCAGCTCCTGCCGCACGGCGGCGCCCATCAGCTCCATCCAGCGCCCGCGCTGCTCCTCGGTGATGGCGAGTCCGAGGTGCGTGCGGAGCAGCGCCTGGTGGCCGCCGAGGTCCGCGGTGAACCGGGCCGGGCCGCCGAAGACCTCGGCCAGCCAGACGGCGACGTGTTCGATGTGGGTGGTGGTGAAGTTCGCGAAGACGGGCTTCAGCACCGGGTCGGCCAGGACGCCCTCGTAGAAGGTGTTGCTGAGACGGCGGAGCGCCTCCATGCCCCCCAGCGCGTCGTACAGGCTCTCGGGCCGTTCGTCGCTCATGCGTGTTCTCCCCGTTCGGATCCGAGGGCACCTTTCCGACGGCGCCTTTCCGAGGGCACCTTCCTAGCAGCCCGCCCGGCCCGTGACCGCCCCCGGGCGGCTCCTGTTCGCGCCCGGCACAGCAAGCGGAGGCGTTCGCTCCGGCCCACCGCGCCCGCCGGTCCTCCGCCCGCCACTGCCGGTACTCCCCCCGCCGCCCCCGACCGGAGCCGGGCACCCGCTTGACCTTGCCACTGGCGGCAGGGTCGGAGGGTGGACCGCATGAACGAGCACACGCAGCACCGACCGGCCACCCGCATCGTGCTGGTCACCGGCGCCGGGACGGGGATCGGCCGGGCCACCGCACACGCCTTCGCGGCCCAGGACCCGGAGGTCGAGGTGGTGGCGGTCGGACGGCGGGCCGAGCCACTGGCGGAGACCGTGCGCGGTGCCCCCGGCCGGATCCACCCGCTGACCGCGGACATCACCGGCGCCGACGCCCCCGAGGCACTCGTACGCGAGGTGCTCGACCGGTACGGGCGGCTGGACGTACTGGTGAACAACGCCGGGATCGTCCGCGGCGGCGCCCTCGGCGGGATCACCCGGGACGCGGTCGCGGACCAGCTCGCGACCAACCTGACCGCCGCCGTCCTGCTCGGCCAGGCCGCCCTGGCGCCGCTGGAGGCGAGCGGGGGCGTGATCGTCAACGTCACGACGTCCGTCGGTCAGCGCGGCTGGCCGGGCAACGCGGTGTACGCGGCGAGCAAGGCCGCACTGGAGTCGGTGACCCGCAGCTGGGCGGTGGAGCTGGCGCCGCGCGGCGTGCGGGTGGTCGCGGTGGCGCCCGGGGCGATCGAGACCCCGATCGGCGAGCACTCCGGGCTCGACGCCGGACAGCGGGAGGCCGTCCGGCGGTGGCAGATCGCCCACACCCCGCTCGGGCGGATCGGCCGGCCCGCCGAGGTGGCCTGGGCGATCACGCAACTCGCCTCTCCACAGGCCTCGTTCGTCACCGGAGTAGTGTTGCCGGTGGACGGCGGTGCCGTCGTGGGGTGAGCCGGGCGGTGGTCCGGAGCGAGCCGGGCGGTGCCGTCCGGGAAGGGGCGGGGCAGCGGTGCGGATCGGCGAACTGGCCCGGGTGACCGGCAGCACGGCCCGGGCCCTGCGGCACTACGAGCAGGCCGGGCTGATCGCGTCCTCGCGCGCGGCCAACGGCTACCGGGTGTACGAGGACTCGGCGGCCGTCCGGGTCCGCAACATCCGCGGCCTGCTCGCGGCCGGGTTCACCCTGGAGGACGTCCGGCCTTTCCTGTCCTGCCTGGACGGCGACATGCTGGCCGCGCGGCCCTCGGCCGGCGCGCTGCGGATCGCCCGGAACCGGCTCGCCGTCCTGGAGCGCCGGATCGCCGCCCAGACCGAGGCCCGGGACCGGCTGCTCGCCGCGCTGACGGCGGCCGGCGACGAGGCGGCTCCGGTGGCCGGCGGCGGGGCGCCGGTGGTGGCGGGCGACCGCTGACGGTGACGGGCGGCGGGGCGCTGACACTCGCGGCCCGTCCGGGTGACACCCTTGATCAGGGGTGTGCAGCGGGCGGTCGGCGGAGGAAAGTGGGCGCATGCAGATTCCACTCACCGTGATGGACTTCCTCGACCGGGCCGAGCTGGTCTACGGCGACCGGGTCGGCATCGTCGACGAGCCGGCGCAACCCGCCGAGTCCTGGGGCGAGCTGACCTACCGCCGGGTCGCCGAGCTGGCCCGGGCGCAGGCGGCCGGCCTGGACCGGCTGGGCGTCGGGCCGGGCGAACGGGTCGCGATCGTGTCGCACAACTCGGCCCGGCTGATGACCTCGCTCTACGGCGTGAGCGGACACGGCCGGGTCCTGGTACCGGTGAACTTCCGGCTGCGGGCCGAGGAGGTCTCGTACATCGTCGAGCAGAGCGGCGCCTCCGTGCTGCTGGTCGACCCCGAACTCGCCGAGCCGCTGGCCGGCGTCCGCGCCCGGCACACCTTCGTGCTCGGCACGGACAGCGACGCCCGGCTGTACGACTTCGACCGCGCGCCGCGCCGCTACGAGATCGGCGAGAACGACACCGCGACCATCAACTACACCAGCGGAACCACCGCCCGCCCCAAGGGCGTCCAGCTCACCCACCGCAACATCTGGCTGAACTCCGTGCTGATGGGCCTGCACTTCGGCGCCGGTGACCGGGATGTCTACCTGCACACCCTGCCGATGTTCCACGCCAACGGCTGGGGCCTGCCGTTCGCCCTCACCGGGCTGGGCGCGCGGCACATCGTGCTGCGCAAGGTGGACGGCGCCGAGATCCTGCGCCGGGTCGAGCGGCACGGGGTGACCTTCCTGAGCGGCGCGCCCGCGGTGGTCCAGATGGTGCTGGACGCGGCCGCCGACTGGGACGGCCCCGTCCCCGGCCGGGACAAGGTGCGGATGATCGTGGCCGGCGCGCCGCCGCCGACCTCCGTGGTGCAGCGGGTCGAGGCCGAACTCGGCTGGGAGTTCATGCAGATCTACGGCCTGACCGAGACCTCGCCGGTGGTCACGGTGAACCGCTCGCGCGCCGAGTGGGACGAACTGCCCGCCGGTGAGCGCGCGGAGAAGCTGGTGCAGGCGGGCGCGCCGGCCCTCGGCAACCAGGTGCGGGTCGACGGCCAGGGCGAGGTGCTCGTCCGCGCCAACGTCGTGATGGACGGCTACTGGCAGCGGCCGAAGGAGACGGCGGAGGCGGTCCGGGACGGCTGGTTCCACACCGGGGACGGCGGCACCCTCACCGACGGCTACCTGACCATCTCGGACCGGAAGAAGGACGTCATCATCAGCGGCGGGGAGAACGTCTCCTCGATCGAGGTGGAGGACTGCCTCTACGACCACCCGGCGGTCGGCGAGGTCGCGGTGATCGGCGTACCGGACGAGAAGTGGGGCGAGACGGTCAAGGCCCTGGTCGTGCTCAAGCCCGGGTACGACGTCCTGGAGGCCGACCTCATCGCGCACTGCAAGCAGCGGCTGGCCGGCTACAAGTCGCCCACCTCGGTGGAGTTCCGGGACACCCTGCCGCGCACCACCACCGGGAAGCTGCAGAAGTTCCGGCTCCGCGAGCCCTACTGGGTCGAGCGCGACCGGCAGGTCAACTGACCGGTCCGGTCCGGTCCGGTCCGGGTGCCGGGCTCCCGGCCCGGCACCCGGCGCGCCCTCCCGGTGCGCCGGTGGGCGTCCCGACCGGCGGGTTCCGTGGAGTTGCGGGTGGCGGCCGCGGGCACGGCGTAGGGTGCGGGCTCGGGTTACCGGTGAGTCACTACCGAGGAGACGAGGACGCCCATGACGACGGACGGTACGGCCCCGACGGCCGCAGCTGTGCTGACCGGCCTGCTCGACGACCTGCGGGCCGAGAGCGAGGCCCTGGACGACCTGGTGGCCCCGCTGGCGCCCGAGCAGTGGGCGACGGACACCCCCGCGCCGGGGTGGACGATCGCGCACCAGATCGCCCACCTGGCCTGGACGGACGACTGGACCACGCTCTCCGCCCGCGATCCGGAGGCCTTCGTCGCCGAGTCCGGCCGGGTCTTCGGCGAGCTGCTGGCCGCCGGCGCGGACCCGGTCGACGAGGGCGCGGCGCGCGGCGCGGCGGAGGAGCCGCACGCGCTGCTGACGCGCTGGCGGGCCGGCCGGGAACGGCTCCGGTCGGCGCTGGCCGAGGCCCCGGACGGCCTCCGGCTCCCGTGGTTCGGGCCGCCGATGAAGGCCCCGTCGATGGCGACCGCCCGGCTGATGGAGACCTGGGCGCACGGGCAGGACGTCGCGGACACCCTGGGCGCGGTCCGCGAGCCGACCGCGCGGCTGCGGCACATCGCCCACCTGGGCGTACGGACCATGGGATTCGCCTTCACCCTGCACGGGCTGCCCACGCCGCAGACCCCGGTCCGGGTCGAACTGACCGCGCCGGAAGGCGACTTGTGGGCTTGGGGCCCGGAGGACGCGGCGGACCGGGTGAGCGGACCGGCCCTGGACTTCTGCCTGCTGGTGACCCAGCGCCGCCACCGGGACGACCTCGCCCTGAGCGCCACCGGCCCGACGGCCGCGGCCTGGCTGCCGATCGCCCAGGCCTTCGCCGGGAACCCGGGCAAGGGACGCCCGGCGGGCGGGTGAGACGGGCGGGTGCGACGGGCCCGCCGAACCGGCGTCGTCGTACCCGGCCCCTACCCTGGGCCGCATGACCATTCAGCGCATGGACAACGTCGGCATCGTCGTCGACGACCTCGACGCCGCCGTCGCCTTCTTCCTCGAACTCGGCATGGAGCTGGAAGGCCGGATGCCGATCGAAGGACGCTGGGCGGGAGCCGTCGTCGGGCTCGACGGCATGCGGAGCGAGATCGCGATGATGCGGATCCCGGGCGCCCCGGGCCGGCTCGAACTGGCGAAGTACCACAGCCCGGAGGCGATCACCCCCGAGCCGGAGACCACCCCGGCGAACACACGGGGCCTGCACCGCGTCATGTTCGCCGTCGACGACCTCGCGGACACCCTCGCCCGCCTCCGCCCGCACGGCGCCGAACTCGTCGGCGAAGTGACGCGCTTCGAGGACAGCTACCTGCTCTGCTACCTCCGCGGGCCGAGCGGCATCATCCTCGCGCTCGCCGAGCAGCTGAGCTGACGACCGGGCCCCGGCCCGCCAGTGCACCGGGCCGGGGCAGGCCCCTGCGGGAGCACGGCCGCCGGGGCGGCCCCGGCGGCCGTCACCCGCCGCGTGGTAGCGTCGCTCCCTTCTCCGGTAGGCCGGATGAGGTCCCCAGCAGGTGCCCGTGACCACTCCTCCCCAGCAGCTCCGGATCGCTCTCGACGCGCTCGACGCCGCCTTCGCACCGCACTCCGAGTCCCCGTTCACCGTCGGCGGCTGCACCTACTGCTTCACCGATGCCGACCTCGAAGCCCTCGCCGGCCCCGCACGGCTGGTGCCGGACCGGCTGATCCCCTCCGTGGCCGCCGAATCGACCGACCACTGGGACGACTTCGCCGCCCTGTACCGCCGGATGACACCGCGGATCGTCCGCCTCCTGACCACGGGCCGGCTGCACGTGGACCACGGACTGATCGCCTCCCGGCTGCTGGAGGCCGGCTGGCGGGATTGGGCGGTACCGGAGCAGCGGGCGCTGGAGCGGGTCTGGGACGCCTGGTGGCGGTCGGTCCTGCGGGAGCATCCCGGCACCGACCACGCTGCCGGGGTGCTGGAGACGATCTCCGTCAGCACGGGACGCCTCTCGCCGTGGCTGGCCGTCTGGGCCGGGACCCGGACCGAGGCGGCGGACCGCCACCTCGGTGCCGCGCTCGACGGCTGGCTCGTCACGCCGCGGTTCGCGGATCTCCGGCTCGGCTTCTACGACGAACTGCCGGCCGGGCCGGAGCTGCTGAGCTGGCTGCTCTCCCTGGAGGAGGGCCGCATCGGCGCCGCCCAGCTCGCCGAGGTCGAACGCCTCGCGTACAGCCAGGAGCCGGCCCGGGGCCGGCTCGGCATCCGGTGATTGATCGTCAAATAACAACGGTGGGCGCCCAAACCACTCCTTCCGGCGATATGCGGAGTTCGTCGACGAATGATGGAATTCCCCCATGATTCGCGCTGACATCCTGCGTACCGTGCTGGCCGGAGCCGCCTTCGCCGGCCTGCTCGCGATCGGTGGGCCGGCCGGCTCCGCCCAGGCGGCCTTCGCCCGGCCCACCGACGTGCCCGGCGCCTCCCGGGCGGAGGTCCGGGCCGGGACGGCCGCCGCCCACCGGGTGGTCACCTTCGTGGAGGAGTACCGCAGGGCGGTGCTCCACCAGAGCGGCGAGACGCCGCGCGCCGTCCGCGAGCGCTTCCTCGCCCCGCACCTGAACGTCCGGCTGGACGCCTGGGCCTCCGAGCACGGGGCCGACCCGGTGTTCCGCGCCCAGAACGTGCCGTCGGAGTGGTCCGTGCAGCAGGTCGGGGAGGAGCACGGCTTCGCCTCGATCCGCTTCACCGAGTACTGGGGCGGCGGCAGCGGCCAGGAGGTCTGGTACACCGTGCGCCTGGGCGATCTGCGGATCGTCGAGCTGAGCGACGCCCCCGCCTTCTGAGCCCGCCGCTCCCGCTCCCCCTCCAGCCCCGGCGCGGCGCAGGCGCCCCCACGACTGCGCCGCGCCGGCACCCGGGCGACCGGTGCCCCGACCACCGGCGCCCCGACGCGCCGAGCCGGGCCCGGCTACCGGGCGGGCGAGGCTCCCGGGCGGTCGTTCCCCGGCCGGGCGGCCGCGGTGGCCTCGGCCCAGGCGGAGATGCCCAGCCGGCCGGTGGTGCCGAGATCGAGGTAGGCCGGGACGACGACCGCGGGGCGGCCGGGCAGTGGGGCGATCTCCAGGAAGCGCCCGTTGTCGGCCCCCTTCGTCCCCGAGGTGACGGTGTTGCGCCAGACCAGTTGGAACGCCGCGTACTCGCCGGGCCGAAGCGTCACCGCCGTCGGCGCCGCGTCGAAGCCGTCCAGGGTCGCGATGCCGGCCGAACCCTTCTGCACGGCGATGTCGAGCGGCGCACGGTCGGCGTCGAGGACGCGGACCCCCGGTCGGCCGTTCAGCGTGTAGGGGGCGGCTCCGCAGTTGGTCAGGCGGATCGCCATGACCCGCAGGCCCATGGCGGCGTTCGCCTCCTCCGCGGCCAGCGAGACGCCCTCCGGGGAACAGGTCGGCGCCGGCACCGGCGTCGGTGTGGGGAGGGCCGCCGAGCTGGGAGTGTTCGGGGCGGTGGCCTTCGCGGAGGTCCTGCCGCCGGTCGCGCCCACGGGCCCCGGGGCTCCCCCGCCCGCGCCCGACACCTGCGTGCTGCCGCACCCCGCCAGCAGGGCCGCCCCCGCGAGCAGCAGCGCCGCCCGGGCCGGCGGCGCGATTCGACGGTTTCCGTTCGGCGGCGTCGGGTTCATGCGGACGATCATGACACGAACCGCCGTCCGGACGGCCCGGGGAAGGCGCTCCGCACGACGGCGGGCGGGAACGCCGGCAGGGCGGCGCAGGCCGACACCCGGTGTCGGTACGCCGCCCTGGGGCGGGGCGAGGTGCGGGAGGCGACCCGCACCGTCGTCCCGGTTACTTCGGGTCACGGTTGAACGTCGAGGTCGACCAGAAGTAGCCGAGCGCGGTGAGCGCCAGGCACCAGGCGACGGCGAGCCAGCCGTGGTAGCCGATCCCGCTGCCGAGCAGCAGGCCGCGCAGCGTCTCGATGGCCGGCGTGAACGGCTGGTACTGGGCGATCGGCTGGAACCAGCCCGGCATCGCGTCGACGGGGGTGAAGGCGCTGGAGATGAGCGGCAGCAGGATCAGCGGCATCGCGCTGTTGCTGGCGGCCTCGGCGTTCGGGCTGGCCATGCCCATCCCGACCGCGATCCAGGTGAGCGCCAGGGCGAAGAGGACGAGCAGACCGAAGGCCGCCAGCCACTCCAGGGCGGTGGCGTCCGTGGAGCGGAAGCCGATGGCCACGGCGACCGCGCCGACCAGGACCACGCTGGTGACCGACTGCAGCACGCCGCCCACGACGTGCCCGACGAGCACCGACCCGCGGTGGATCGCCATGGTGCGGAAGCGGGCGATGATGCCCTCGGACATGTCGGTGGAGACGGACACCGCGGCCCCGATGACGGTGCTGCCGATGGTCATCAGCAGGATGCCGGGGACGAGGTAGGCGATGTAGGCGGAGCGGTCGCCGCCGCCGATGCCGGCGCTCATCGTGTTGCCGAAGATGTAGACGAAGAGCAGCAGCAGCATGACCGGGGTGAGCAGCAGGTTCAGGGTGAGTGACGGGTAGCGCCGGGCGTGCAGCAGGTTGCGGCGCAGCATGGTGGCCGAGTCACGGGCGGCGAGGGTGAAGGTGCTCATCGGACGGTCTCCTTGGACTGGTTGTTCTGGGCGGGCACGCTGGAGCCGGTCAGGGCGAAGAACACGTCGTCGAGGTCGGGGGTGTGGACGGTGAGTTCGTCGGCCTCGATGCCGGTGGCGTCCAATCGGTCGAGGACGGCGCGCAGGTCGCGCTGGCTGCCGTCGCTGGGGATCTGCAGGGCCAGGGCCTCGTCGTCGCGGGTGACGTCGTGCAGGGCGA
>NZ_JBEPAA010000100.1:0-25902 GCF_040298365.1 Kitasatospora sp. NPDC001603 | reverse complement strand
TCTCCCCCCCCCCCGCCCCCCCGGCCCCGCCTGTGGCGGCGTGGGGGGGGGCCCCCCGCCGGTTCGCCTCGTTCCGGCCGGACCACCGGCCCCGGGGCCGGTGGTTCAGGGGGACGGGACCGGCGCCGGCGCGGGTCGGCCGTCGCCGTACACGCTCGCCATCGAGGAGGTGCCGGTGGTGAGGAAGTCCCGGATGGCCGCCAGGTAGGTGTCGCGGTCGACGGTGCCGCCGCCGTCGGGGTCGAGGGCGTCGAAGGCCGCGTCGATGTCGCCCTCCGCGTTCCCGGTCGCGGTGCGCAGCCGGCTGAACTCCTCGCGGGTGAGGCGGCCGTCGGCGTCGGCGTCGGCGAGGTCGAACAGCGAGCCGAGGGCGGGCCGGCAGGTCGCCTCGAACGCGTCGTGTCCCGCCCAGGAGCGGTACTCCTCGAAGGTGACGCGGGAATCGTGGTCGGCGTCCATCTGGCGCCAGACCTCCTCGTGGGCGGTCCGGGCCGCGACGACGAGCGGGTCCCGGGCGTCGCGCCCCACGGCCGCGGCCGCCCGGTCGACCCGGGCGACGTACTCCGCCCGCGAGATGACGCCGTCGCCGTCCGTGTCCAGCATGGAGAAGATGCGGCGCTTCGCCGGATCTGACATTGCGTGTCCTCCTGGTGGCTGTCCGTGGTTCTCGCCGGTCACGCTATCCAGGGGGACCGCCCTGGCGGCGCAGGCGCGTCGACGCCCGCCCCGGGCCCGGCTCCGGGCTCGCCCCGGGTTCACAGCCAGCCGCGCTCCTTGGCGCGCAGGGCGGCCTGGAAGCGGGTGGTGGCGCCGAGGCGGGTCATCAGGCCGGCGACGTGGGTGCGGTACTTGCGCAGGGAGATGTTCAGCTCGCGGGCCGCGTTCTCGTCCTTGCTGTGCTCGCTCAGGGTGCGCAGGACCTGGGCCTCGACGGTGGTGAGGTCGAGGTGGTCGAGGTCGGTGGCGCGGGTCCAGAGCCCTTCGAACAGGTCGACCAGCGCGGCGACGATCCCGGGTTGGCCGCTCTGCAGGGTGTCCGACTCCGGCCGGGCGGGGTCGTCGTCAGTCGGTCGCCCCGTCCGCCGGGCGGGCGTCACAGCGGGCGCCTCGCGCCGAACCACCAGGAAGGAGCGGGATCGTGAACGCCTTCACCCGCTCCCCGTGTCAGCGCTTCCGGTACTCCCGGATCCGGGGGACGTCCTCGTAGTGCGCCCGTCGGCCGCCGGCCGGGCCGCCTCGGGGGACGGTCCCCGAGGCGGCCCTTTTCGGCGCGGCGCCTCCGCCGAGGGCGAGCTGGGCACGGGAGAGCCCAGGGGTCTGTAACACCCCCGCTTCGGCTGTGACGGTTCGACTCCGTCCTCGCCCACCCACGCCGGCTCCCCACGGCAGCTGGCTTGCCGCACCGGTGATCTGACGCCGTTTCAGTGTCAGACCCTCCGAGCATAATGAAGTATCGCCGCAGACGGGGGCCGTCCTGGCGCGGCCGGATCCGCATTCCGCGCGACCCGTGCGAGCGGGGCGGAATCCGCGCGCCGCAGGTCGTCAGGCACCTCGTCCGGCGCCAACTGGGGGAGTGGATAGATGATCATCATCGGTATCGTCATTCTGGCCGGACTCGTCCTGTTCGGCCTCATCGCCGGCTCGCTGACGGACGGCGGGGACCGGAAGAGGAAGTCCCGTTACCGCGGCGGCGACTCCGGCGGCAGCAGCGGCAGCAGCAGCGGCGGCGGCGGTTGCGGCGGGGGAGGCTGTGGCGGAGGTGGTTGCGGCGGCGGCTGCGGCGGCAGCTGAGCGCCCGGCCGCCGGGAACGGAGCAGGCGTGCTCTCACGAACGTACTCCCGTCGCGTCGACCGCGTGCAGGCGGCCGTCGACGCGCTCGAACTGCCCCCCGCCGTCTACCGGACGTGCCCGTTCGAGCCGCGCGAGCTGGTCGAGACCGGGCTGCGCCAGTGGCTGCGCTGCTGCGGGGCGGCGATGCTGGACCGGCAGGTCATCGGCATGCCGTCGTTCGCCGTGGACGAGGCGTGGCACGGGCTGATCCTCTGCACCGAGCGCTACGCGGCCTTCTGCCGGACGGCCTACGGGCGGTTCCTCCACCACCACCCGCAGGGCGGAGAACTCGCCGGCAGCGCGCGGCGCGCCGGATCGATGGCGGAACAGCTGCGCCGCACCGCCGTGGCCTGGTCGTTCGTGGCCCGGCCCGGTGAGGAGTGCGTCCTGTGGGACCTCGACGTGCGGGTGGGCGTGCCCGAACCGTGGGGTGCGGGCACCCGGCCGTAGTGGCGACGGTGCCCGCAGCCGGCATGGTTCGGGGCGGGTCGGCCGGGATTCCGGCCGACCCGCCCCGGGATCGTGTTACTTGGTGAAGCCGATGTTCTCGTACAGGTAGTCCGAGAGGCCCGGGGCACCGAGGTTGGCGACCGACTTCTTCACACCGAAGATGGCGGGGCGCTGGTACAGGGTGACCAGGGCGGCGACCTTCCAGGCCTCGGCGTCGGCCTTGTTGATGGCCGCGAACTCGGTCTCGGGGGTCTGGGCGGCGGCGGCGTCGGCCATCGCCTGGTCCAGCTCGGGGCTGCCGACCTGGCTGTAGTTGGCGCCGCCGTCGGTCTTGAAGTTCGCGGTCGCGGAGCTGGCCGGGAACGGCGTGCCGATCAGCGAGAACGCCGTCATGTCGAAGTCGTACTTGTAGATGTACTTGTCGAAGAACTCGTTCGACGGGGCGGTGAAGATGTTCACCTTGACGCCGACCTGCTGCAGCATCTGGGTGAGCATCGAGCCCTCGTTGGTGGCGATGGTGACGCCGGCCGGGATGACGAACTTGAGGTTGAGCTCCTTGCCGTCCTTCTTGCGGACGTCGCCGTCCATCTTCCAGCCCGCCTCGTCGAGCATCTTCTTGGCGGCCTCGGGGTCGAACTTGCTCAGGCCGTCCGAGTTGTCCTTGTAGCCGTTCTGGTTCGGCACCAGGAAGTGGTTGTTCATCGCGGCGGCCGGCCAGCCCAGGCCGGTGAGGTCCGACTTGGCGATGGTCTCGCGGTCGATGGCCTTGAAGAGCGCCTGGCGGACCTTGGGGTCGGTCAGCATCGGGCTCTTGCCGTTGAGCATGAAGTGGCGGAAGTTCGGGCCGCCGGCCTCGCGGACCTCGCCGCCGGCGGTGGACTGGATCTGCTTGAAGCCGGACGCGTCCGGGCCGTTGTCGTAGAAGTCGATCTCGCCGTTCTGGAACGCCTGCGGCATGGTGTTGGTGTCCATGGCCTTGTAGACGATCTTGTCGAGCAGCGGCTTCTGGCCCCACCAGGCGGGGTCGGCGACGACGGTGACGGTCTTGGCGGTCTGGTCGATCTTGTCGAGCTTGAACGGGCCCGCCGAGGTCGGGATCTTGTCGACGTACGCGGTGTTGAAGACGTCCGGGGTGGCGACGTACTTGGCCGGGAACAGCGGCGCGTTGGCGGCGTTGTTGAACAGCGCCTGCCACTCGGAGAACGGCGACTTGAAGGTCATGATCGCCTGGTAGTCGTCGGCACCCTTGACGACGCTCTCGACCTGGTCGAAGCCGGTCGTCGAGGTGGCCTTGAACTCCGGGTTGGTGCCGTTCTGGGCCTTCCAGTTGGCTTCCAGGTCCTGCCAAGTGATCGGCGTGCCGTCGTTCCACTTGGCCTTCGGGTTGAGGGTCCAGGTGACGACCTGCTTGCCGTCCTTGGTCTCGGACTTGGCGTCGAGCAGGTAGTCCTTGTTCGGGGTCTGGGTGCCACCGGCGTCCGAGTGCCAGAAGGTCGGCATGAGCGCCTTCATGACGTCGGTCGTGGAGACCTCGTTGCCGTCCGCCTCCAGCGGGCTCCACTGGCTGGAGAGCTGGTCGATCGCCCAGTTGAGCGTGCCGCCCTGCTTCAGGTCGGCACGGTCCTTCTCGTTCATGGCCCGCTGGGTCATCTTCGGGGCCTCGGACTTGGCGGGAGCGGCGTCCCCTCCGGAGGAGCTGCTGGAGCAGGCGCTGAGGCAGAGCGAGGCGGTGGCGACGGTGGCGACCAGCGCGACCGGGATCCGGGTGTGCTTCAAGGGATTCCCCAGGGAGTGTGCGGAAGGGTGGATGGACCCAGCGGGCCGCCGGAGCGGAAGGTGCTGGAGGGTTGGCACTGCGGACTTGCGGGTGGGGCCGGACCGGGTTGTTCCGCCGGGCCCGGCCCCCTTTCGTGGGGGTCGGATCGTGGGGTCAGATCACTTCGAGGGCGGCGGCGAAGTGGCAGGCGGCGACGTGGTCGTCGGAGAGCCTGCTGTTGCCGGGGTCCTCGTCGCGGCAGCGCTGCTGCTCGGCCTCGCTCAGCGCCGGGTGCTTCGGGCAGCGGTTGCGGAACCGGCACCCGGTCGGCACGTTGGCCGGGCTGGGCAGGTCGCCGCTGAGCAGGATCCGGGTCCGCTCGCGTTCCCGGCGCGGGTCCGGGAGCGGGACGGCGGAGAGCAGCGCCTGCGTGTACGGGTGGGAGGGCGCGTCGAAGATGGACCGGGAGTCGCCCAGCTCGACGATCCGGCCCAGGTACATCACGGCGATCCGGTCGGCGATGTGCCGGACCACCGAGAGGTCGTGGGCGACGAACAGGTAGCTCAGACCGAGCTTCACCTTGAGCTCGTCCAGCAGGTTGAGCACGCCCGCCTGGATCGAGACGTCGAGGGCGGAGACCGGCTCGTCCAGGATGACGAGGCGGGGCTCCAGGGCGAGCGCGCGGGCGATCGAGATGCGCTGGCGCTGGCCGCCGGAGAACTCCTGCGGGTAGCGGTCGGCGTGGTCGGGGTTGAGGCCGACCATCTCCAGCAGCTCGGGGACGCGGGCGGCGATCCGCTCCTTGTCCCAGCGGTGCGTGCGCAGCGGCTCGGCCAGGATGTCACCGATCGGCATCCGGGCGTCCAGGGCCGCCATCGGGTCCTGGAACACGATCTGCATGTCCCGGCGCAGCGCCTTGCGGTCGGCCCGGCCGAGGCCGCGGACGTCCTTGCCGAACACGGTGACGGTGCCGGCCTGGCCGCTGGGCAGGTCCAGGATCTCCAGCAGGGTGGTGGTCTTGCCGCAGCCGGACTCGCCGACCAGGCCGAGCGTCTCGCCCTCGCGGATGTCCAGCGTGATGCCGTCCACCGCCTTGACCACGCCCACCTTGCGCTTGATCACGGCGCCCTGGGTGAGCTGGAAGTGCTTGGTCAGCCCGTCGATCTCCAGCACCTTGGGGCGCTGCTCGCGCGGCACGCTCTCCAGCGTGACGGCGGCCGGGAGTTCGGGCACGGGGTAGATGGTGGCGGGGTCCAGCGCGCCGGCCAGTTCGTGGCTGCGGTGGCAGGCGGTCGGGTGGGTGTTGCCCTCCTTGACCGACAGCGCCGGCTCCACCTCGCGGCAGCGCTCGACGGCGATCGGGCAGCGGGCCGCGAACGGGCAGCCCTCGGGCAGCTCGACCATCGACGGCGGGGTGCCCTCGATCGGGGTCAGGGCCCGGCGCCCGGTGTTGTCCAGCCGGGGGATCGAGCCCAGCAGGCCGATGGTGTACGGCATCCGCGGGCGGTAGTACACCTCGTCGACACCGCCGGACTCGACGGCCCGGCCCGCGTACATCACCTGGACGCGGTCGGCGAAGCCGGCGATCACGCCGAGGTCGTGGGTGATCATCACGATCGCCGCGCCGGTGACGTCCTGGGCCTTCTTCAGGACCTCCAGGACCTGTGCCTGGATGGTCACGTCGAGGGCGGTGGTGGGCTCGTCGGCGATGATCACCTTGGGGTCGTTGGCGATCGCCATGGCGATCATCGCGCGCTGGCGCATGCCGCCGGAGAACTCGTGCGGGAAGTTGTCCACCCGGCGCTTCGGGTCCGGAATGCCCACCACGTCCAGGAGTTCGACGGCCCGGGTGCGGGCCTGCTCCTTGGTCATGTCCTGGTGGATCCGCAGCGCCTCGACGATCTGGGTGCCGACCGAGTAGACCGGGGTGAGCGCGGACAGCGGGTCCTGGAAGACCATGCCGATGTCCTTGCCGCGGATCTTCGAGAGCTCGTTGTCGGACAGGCCGAGCAGCTCACGGCCGCCGAGCCGGACCGAACCGGAGACCTCCGCGGCTTCGGGCAGCAGCCCGAGCACGGCCATCGAGGAGACGGACTTGCCGGAGCCGGACTCGCCCACGATGCCGAGCACCTCGCCCGGGCGGACGGCGTAGGAGACGCCGCGGACGGCGCGGACCTCGCCGGCCTCGCTGGGGAAGGAGACCTGAAGGTCCGTCACTTCGAGTACGGGCTGCGGCTTGTCCAGCCGGGTGTCGGTCACCGGTCGGAGTCCTTCCTTGGTACCGGGGGTGCTGGTGTCGGGCTGCGGGGGCTGGAGCGCGTCCGTCATGACGAACTCACGACGTCCCGGGTGCCGCCGGGGAGCGTGGCGCCCCGGCGGGCGGCGTTGCGCTCGGCGAGGGCCCTGCGGCGGCGCCCCTTCGACTTCGCCCCGCCGGAGGTCGGGTCGAAGGCGTCGCGCAGACCGTCGCCGACGAACGCGACCGCGATGCCGATCAGCACCAGGCAGGTGGCCGGGAAGTAGAACAGCCACTGGAAGGTCGGCGCGTTGGTGGTGTTGTCGGCGATGATCGTGCCGAGCGAGACGTCCGGTGCCTGCACGCCGAAGCCGAAGAACGACAGGCCGCTCTCGCCGATGACCGCGGCACCGACCTGGATCACCGTGTCGATGATCAGCAACGAGGCCATGTTCGGCAGGATGTGCCGGATGATGATGACCGGGCCGGGGACGCCCATGTACTTGGCGGCCTTCACGAACTCCCGGTCCTTCAGCGTCAGCGTCATGCTGCGGACCACCCGTGCGGTGATCATCCAGCTGAACGCCGCGAGCAGGACCACGAAGATCAGCCAGCTGGAGTTGCGGAAGATCGGCGACAGCACGGCGATGATCAGGAAGCTCGGCAGGACCAGCAGCAGGTCGACGAACCAGGTCAGGCCCTTGTCGATCCAGCGGCCGTAGTAGCCGGCGAAGGCGCCGACGAAGCCCGCGACCACGGTGCTGATGCCGCCCACCAGCAGGCCGATCACCAGCGACTTCTGCAGTCCGCGCATGGTCAGCGCGAAGAGGTCCTGGCCGCCCTGGTTGGTCCCCCACCAGTGGTTCCCGCCGGGCGGCGCGTTGAAGGCCAGGTAGTCGTGGAAGCGGTAGTCGTACTTGCTGAACGACGGCCCGGCGTACGCGGCCACGAACAGCACGACCAGGATGCCCAGGCCGACGAGGGCGAGCCTGTTGCGGGCGAAGCGGCGGGCGGTGAGCCGGCCCCGGCCGGTCCGCTTGCGGGCGGCGGCGGGGGACTTCGGGGCGCTGGCGGCCGGGGTCTGCGGGACACCGGCCGTGGCGGCGGCCAGGGCGGAGACCGCCTCGCCGCCGGCGGCGGAGGTGTTCGAGGGGGCGGGTTGGTCGGCGCTCATGTTCTCTCTCCTCTACGGGTGTTGGGGTGCTCGGCGGGGCGGGGTGCGTCAGCGCACCCGGACCCGGGGATCGAGCGCCGCGTAGAGCAGGTCGGACAGCAGACCGGCGATCAGCACCAGGCCGGCGGTGAACAGGGCCACCGCCGACGTGGTGTTGACGTCGTTGCGGGTGATGGAGTTGATCAGCAACTCGCCCATGCCGTGCCAGCCGAAGGTCTTCTCGGTGAAGGTCGCACCGACGAACAGCAGCACGATGTTGAACACCAGCAGCGGCACCACCGGGAGGATCGCCGTGCGCAGGCCGTGCTTGACCAGGGCGGTGCGCCGGCGCAGGCCCTTGGCCCGGGCGGTGCGCAGGAAGTCGCTGCCGAGGACGTCGAGCATGGTGCTGCGCTGGTAGCGGCTGTACAGGGCGATCTGGATGAGGATCAGCGTCAGGCCGGGGAGCAGCATGTGCTCGGCCCGGTTGCCCAGGGCGGCGAAGTCCCAGCGGCCGGCGAACTCGGCGTCCGTCTCACCGGTGAAGTGGATGGTGCCGGCGCCCAGGAACTTGATCGTCAGCAGCTTCAGGAAGAGGCCGAGCACGAAGACGGGCATCGCGAGGACGAAGAACGAGGCCAGGGTCGTGAACCGGTCGAAGAACTTGTACTGCTTGATCGCGCCGATGGTGCCGAGCGCGACGCCGCCGACCGAGCCGACCAGGGTCGCGAGCAGCAGCAGCCGGGTGGAGACGCCGATCCGGCGGCCCACCTCGCTGTTGACCGGCGAGCCGTCGATCGACTTGCCCAGGTCCCCGTGGATCACACCGTTCGCCCAGGTGCCGAAGCGGCTGACGATCGGGGTGTCGGGGTTCATGTTGACGTCGTCGAGCGTCTTGCTGATGGTCGCCTTGGCCAACGGGGGGTTGCGGCCCTCGTAGTTCGCCTGCGGGTGCAGGCTGAGCCCCGCGACGAAGTACGAGAGAGAAGCCGCAAGTATGACGAGTATCAAATAGTTGGCCAACTTGCGGAGCATGTAGCGGCCCAAGGCGGTTCTCTCCCTCGTGCGGACCCGCGCCCACCGACGGAACAGGACTCCGGGGTCCGTGAGGACGGAGGACCGTGCGCGGACTGCCGTGGAGCGTCTTTGATGTCGGACGGATGGTCGGAAAGGTCGGCCGCCACTGTCAGGCGGCTCGGTTGCACATCTTGCTGACCGGGCGGAGGGCTGTCGACTGACGCTTTGTCAAAGGTTAGGTAAAGAAGGGTTCAGTCCTTTGGGTGGTAGCCCTCTTTGACCATGGCTTCCTCGGTCCTAGTCGCAGGCCACGAGGGGTTTTGCAGGCTCAGGGGCTCCCGGAACGCATGGTTCCACCGGTCGAAGTGTTTGTCCGGTTATGTTCGTGCATGTCCCGCCAGTGGCGAGGATTCGCCAACAAACGGACGCCGTGAGCTGCCTGATCGAGCAGTCATTTCACCGCCTCCCAGCTGTCACTCCGGCCCCACGGGACGGTGTCGCGGGAGCGGCGGGACGGTTGCGGCACGGTGGTCTCCCGTCGACCTTAGTTGGCGTGTGCGCGTCGGGCGCGATCATTTTCGGTCGACCGGGACGGGTGCCCCGGCGCGGCGCGCTCTGGCGCGCGGTGCATCGGTGCGCGGTGCATCGGTACGCGGTGCATTGGTGCGCGGTGGCTCTGGTGCGCGCTGTTCAGGTGCGGGGCCGCCGGTGGCCGCCGCGCAGGACCAGCGCGGGCGTCCCCTCGTCGTACGCCCCGCAGCCGGTGGCCGACCACGGCGACCACTGCTGCGGGATCGTGTAGTACGGCACCAGCACCGGACCGGTGCCCCGGCGCCGGGCCGGTGCCGGCAGCAGTGCGGGCAGCACGTCCGGGCTCTGCCCGGCCAGGATGGCGTTGCGGCAGGACGCGCAGGCCGGGCGCCGGTCCGCGGCGGCCTCCCGGGCGCCGACGGTCGGCCGGTGCCGGGCCTTGCGCGACGCCTTCCCGCCCTTCCCGCCCTTGCCGCCCTGAGCGGGCGGGACGGCCGGGCCGTGCAGCGGGTTGTAGAAGCAGCGGACCACCGGCGGCCGGCGCCGCCCGCCCGCGTGGGCGGTGTGCGCGGCGGCCAGCCGCTCGACCGCCTGGTCGACGAGGACCACGACGGCGGTCAGATCGGGCAGGTCGGTCTCGTCCGGCCGGGCGAGCGCCTCGTCGAGCAGCCGCCCGGCGGCGTCGTACGCCTCCAGCGCCCACAGGTAGTCGCGGCGCGTCACGGTCTCCTCGGGCGGCGGGCTCAGCTCGGCCGCCCGGAAGAGGTCCCCGGCCGCGGCGACCCGCTCGGCGGCGATGGCGGACAGCCGGTCGCGCAGCACCTGCCACTCGCGCAGGACGACCTCGCCGGCCTCTTTCGACTCCCGGCGGCCGGGCGGCCGGGACCGCCGCTCCTCGGACCGGAGCAGGTCGAGGAACCACCAGCGGCGCAGCATCTGGAACACCCCCGTCAGGACGTACGTCGCGCGGTCAGCCGCGGCGGCGCGGGACTCGGCTTCCCGCTGACCTCGCCGCGCGGCCGGGGCCCGGCACAGTCCGTGACGGCTCCACGGGCGCGGCGGCGGACGTCATGGCGGGACATGACGGCAGGGTACCGATGTCCGCCCCCACCGCACCGGCCTCGCACCCGATCTCGTGGAGGAGCCCCGGAGGCAGCGCCGTGCGGGTGGGTGTGCGCCGGAGGTGCGGGGCCCGGAACGGGGCCGGTGCGGGTGACCGAGGGGGCTCGGTCACCCGCACCGGGGGTGGGGTGTCGCCGGGGGTGTCGTGCTGCTTCACCCCGTGGTCAGGCTCAGTTGTCGCCCATGCTCCAGTTGCCGCACTGGAAGATGCTGAACGGGAAACAGATGTAGCCGCTGCCGGTCTGCTCCTCGCTGTCGAGCAGCTGCAGGGCGTTGACGTCCTCGGTCATGGTGTTCTCCTTCTGTGGAGGGGGAGTTGTCACATGTCGTTGATGCTCCAGTTGCCGCACTGGAAGATGCTGAACGGGAAACAGATGTAGCCGGTGGTGGCCTGCTCCTCGCTGTCCAGCAGCTGCAGGGCGTTGACGTCCTCGGTCATGGTGGTCACCTCCCTTCGGCCGGGTCGGGGGCGGGGAGCCAGAGGCGCGGTCCGCCGTGGTGGAGCCGTACCAGCAGGCCGAGGGGCCCGCCGAGTCCGGTGTTGTAACCGACGCCCACCCTGGTCAGGGTGTCGTCGGGGATCAGGAGCAGCCCGTCGTGGACGACGTGGCGTGCGTGGGCGCAGGCGAGGAGTTCCTCGGCGCGGCGCCGGTGGAGGGGCTCGTCGAGGGCGTCGGCGAGGTCGAGGAGGAACTCGGCGTTGCCCGCGAGGCCGTGGCAGGCGGCCGGTGAGCTCTGCCACCGCCAGCGGTACACCTCGGCCGCGGCCTGTTCGGCCGTCTCGCGGTAGCGCGGGTCCCCGGTGGCCTGCCAGAGCCGGATCAGGAAGGTGCCGATGCCGGAGGCGCCGCTGCACCAGTGGGGCGCGTGGGCGGGGGCGTCGGCGCCGCGGTCCTCGACCGGCCAGGCGGCGGCGCCGTCGCGGACCCGTGCGGTGGCGAGCAGCGTCTCGGCGGCGACCCGGGCGGCGTGGACGAAGTCCTCCCGTTCGGCGGCGAGTCCGGCGAGGAGCAGGAAGGTGGCGACGCCGGCGACGCCGTGGGCGAAGCCGAGGTGGGTGATGCCCGCGAGTTCGGAGTCGAAGTCGGCCGGGACGGGCCACACCACACCGGAGCGGCCCTGCGCGGCGGTCGTCAGCAGGTGTTCGGCGGCGGTCACCGCGCGTCGGCGGAACTCCTCGTCGCCGGTGGTCCGCCAGAAGTGGAGCTGGGTCAGGCCGGCGCCGGCCACGCCGTGGCAGACGTCGGGGTTGGGCCACCGCAGCGGGACGGCGCGGGCCAGCTGGGCGGCGTGTGCGGCGAGCCCGTCGTCGCCGAGCAGCCGGCCCGCGTCCAGCAGTGCCCAGGCGGTGCCGGAGCGGCCGAAGTGCAGTCCGGGCAGCAGCTGTCCGCCGGTCCCGGCCCGGGCGGCGATCCACTGCGCCGCCTCGGCGACGGTGGCCCGCAGCCGCGGGTCGGCGCGGTGGGCGGCGGCCGCGGTGAGGACGGACAGGACGCCGGCCGCACCGTGCTGCACGTTCAGCGGGTCGGTCCCCTCGCCGGAGGGGCCGGCGGGCCAGAGCCGTACCGGGTCCTGCGGGGTCATGGTGTCCATCAGATGGGTCAGCCCGTCGGCGAGCAGCCGTCGCGCGGTCCGGTCGTCCAGGACGGCGCCGCTCCCCGGGGCGGCCGCGGTGGCGGCGGGCGGCGCGGCGAGCGCCGCACGGGCCTTCGCCAGGCTCCACCGGTCGTTCCGGTCCTCGGCCATGAGCCCGAGGACGAGCGGGCGGAGGTCGGTGAGGTCCGGGCGGTCGGCGAGCGCGGTGGCGAGCAGGGCGGCGGTCCGTTCGTCCCGGCCGCGGGCCGCCCCGCGGTCCGGGGCGAGCGCCGGGTCGGTACCGGTCAGCAGGTGGAACAGCACGGCGCCGAGGCTGTAGAGGTCGGACTCCGGCGCGGGGGCGGGTCCGCTCGGTGCGCCGTCGACGACCTCGGGCGCGCCGAAGCCCGGGGTGTGCAGGCGCAGGACGTGGTCCCCGGGGCGGGCGAGGGACTCCAGGTCGATCAGGCGGACCTCGCCGTCCGGGGTGACCATCAGGTTGTTGGGATTGAAGTCCCGCAGGACCAGGCCGAGTTCGTGGACGGCCGCGACGACGTCCAGCAGCTGCCCGGCCAGGTCGAGCACCGGGGCCCGGTCGGGGCGCAGCCGCTCGGACACCCAGGCGCGCAGGGTGCGCCCGGCGACGAGCTCCTCCACGAGGTACCGGTTGCCGCCCTGGCCGAAGACCTCCACGACCCGCGGACATCGGCCGAGCGGTGCGAGCAGGGCGTGCATGGCGGCCTCGTGGTCGAGCAGGTCGCCGGCGTCGGTGCCTTCGAGGACGGCCCCGACGTGCCGGCGGGCCTCCTTGACGACGACCTCCCGGCCGGTCCGCCGGTCGGTGGCGAGGAAGACGCCGCCCTTGTAGGCGTGCCGGATCGCCTTGTGCACGACGTAGCGGTTGTTCAGCAGCACGCTCGTCCCGGGGGCGGCCGGGGGAGTGTCGGGGAGCGGGAGCGGCGAGGCGGCCCAGGCGGGCGGGGTGAACCCGGCCGTGCGCCGGTCGCGGACGAAGGTCCCGTCCGGCGCCTGCAGCATGGGTTCGACCGAACCGTCGTTGGTGAGCCGGGGGGAGCCACGGAAGGCCCCGTAGCGGTAGTGGACCGGGCTGTCCGGCCGGTACCGGCGGTCGGAGAGGATGCCCGGCCCCGGCAGGTGCGCGGTGGCCCGGTGCAGTTCCTCGGCGAGCCGGCGGAAGTGGTCGTCGTCGTCCGGGTAGACGGTGATGAACTTCCCGCCGCCGCCCCGGTCGTAGCGGGCGGAGACGAGTTCCGTCAGCCGGCCGGGTGTACCGGCGCACTTGAACGGGGCCCGGGCGGCGACGAGCACTTCGGCGGCCCGGGTCAGCACCGTCGGGGCGGAGAGCGGGGTGGCGGACACGTGCAGCTTCCAGCCCTGCCGGCGGCCGGGGCCGGCGTCGTCCGGCCGGACGTGGCACCAGAAGTCCCCGGGAGTGACGGTCCAGCCCCGCGCGCCCTGACGGCGCAGCACCGCCCCGATCAGGTCGGGGTAGAACGTGGCGTACGGATCCGCCGAGCCCTGACCCGCCGTCTGCCCCTCTGCCATCGTTCTTCCTTCGTCCGTGGAGCCCTGCCGGAGCCGGTCGGCCTCCGGGCGCATCGCCGATCCTGGCGGCGCGGGGACATCCGGTTCATGGGGGACGACCACGTATCTTCCGGCCGTGAACCCCCATGGGGCCGGTCGACGGCTCGCCGAACGGTCCCGGCCCCGGGCCGGGTCCGGTGGGTCCGCCGGGGCGCGTGGTGCCGTAACGGCTCCGTCGGCCGCCACGGCCGGCGGGCGGGGACGGGTTGACGTGCCCGTTCCCGGGGCGGAGCGGGAATCGCGCGCAGGTTCGGAAACTGTCGGCCGGCGAGGCGAGGAGTGGGTTGTTCCCGTACCGGGGGGCCGGTTCCGGTCCTGCCCCGGCCCGATCGGGCGTTGAGCCGTACCCGGGGGCGGCCGAGACGCCGGACGGGGAGCCCGGACGGGCCGGGAGATGCCCGGCCCGGCGCGGTGCGCCGTCGGGCCTGTCGACGCTCCCGGCGCCCGCCCCGCGCGACGAACCGCCCGTGCGGCCCGTCCGCGCGGGGCGGGAGCCCGGTAGCTCCGGGAGAGGAGTCCCCCGACCCGCGGGGGTGGCGGAGCCGTCCTCGGCACCGCGGGGGCACCGATCCTCCGGCCACCCGCGCGCGTCGGCTAGAGGCGTGTCGCGGTGCGGACGAGGTCGGCGACGGCTCTGGATCTGCTGTGCGGTGGCCAGGCGATGACGGTCGTGACCGCCGGTGCGTCCGGCACCGGCACCGTCGCGTGATCGTCGCGCAGGTGGGCGCGGAGGGACTCGGGCACGACCGCGCAGGCCCGTCCGAGCGCGATCAGCTGGAACAGCTGGGTGTGGTCGCGCACCTGCGGGCCGGGTCCGTCCCGATAGCCCCCGCCCCGTCGGGGCCAGCGTGGCAGGGGCAGGTCCGTCAGGGTGGTGACCTCGGCCATCGACAGGTGGGGGCGGCCGGCCAACGGGTGCCCCGCGGGAAGGACCACGACCTGCTGTTCGCTGTGCAGGACCTCGGTGTCCAGCCCGGCCGTCGTGTCGAAGGGCCGCTGGAGCAGGGCGACGTCGGCACGCCCGTCGCGCAGCAGCCCTTCCTGCTCGCCGGGCCCGCACAGCACCACCTCGACGGCCACCGCGCCGGGCTCGGCGGCGTAGGCGGCCAGCAGCTTCGACAACAGTTCACTGGACGCGCCGGCTTTCGTGGCCAGCACCACACCGGGCAGGTCGGCAGCTGCGCGGCGGGTGCGGCGCTCGGCGGCCTCGACCGCGTCGAGAGCGGTCCGGGCCTCCCGCAGGAGTACCGACCCGGCCTCGGTCAAGGCGACCGCGCGGGCGGTGCGGTGCAGCAGGACCACTCCGAGCCGCCGCTCCAGCTGCTGGATCGCCCGCGACAGCGGTGGCTGCGCCATGGCGAGCCGCTGCGCCGCCCGCCCGAAGTGCAACTCCTCGGCGACGGCGACGAAGTACCGTAGCTCCCGCGTCTCCACCGCGGCATCGTATCCGGGGCTCACCACGAGCGATATCCGTGGGGTATCGCCGCCCACCCAGTCGGTCTTGGACGTCCCACCCGGGTCCGCACCACGCTTGACGGCATGAGAGAACAGACGATCGCGCTGGTGACCGGTGCGAACAAGGGAATCGGATTCGAGATCGCGGCGGGCCTGGGCGCCCTCGGCTGGCGGATCGGCGTGGGCGCGCGGGACCGACAGCGCCGCGACACCGCGGTGGAGAAGCTGCGCGCAGCCGGGGCCGACGCGTTCGGCGTTCCGCTCGACGTGGCGGACGACGCGAGCGTGGCCGCCGCGGCCGAGCTGATCGCCGACCGTGCCGGAGGGCTCGACGTCCTGGTCAACAACGCGGCGATCACCGGCGTCATGCCGCAGACGCCCAGCACGGTCGATCCCGCGACCGTGCGCGTCGTCGTGGAGACCAACGTGATCGGGGTCATCCGCGTCACCAACGCGATGCTGCCCATGCTGCGCCGCTCGGCATCGCCGCGGATCGTGAACATGTCCAGCAGCGTCGGCTCGCTCACCCTGCAGACCACACCCGGCATCGACATGGGCCCGGTCCCCGCCGCGTACCTGGCGTCCAAGACCTTCCTCAACGCCGTCACCGTCCAGTACGCCAGGGAACTGAGCGACACCGGCATCCTGATCAACTCGGGCTGTCCCGGCTTCACCGCCACCGACCTCAACGGCTTCCGGGGCGTCCGCACGCCCCAGCAGGGCGCGGCGATCGCGATCCACCTCGCGACCCTGCCCGACGACGGACCGACCGGCGGATTCTTCGACGACGGCGGAACAGTGCCCTGGTAACAGGCGCTCCGGCCCCAGGGCCTGGGTGGCGCGGTGATCGGTCCGCCGGGTTCTGCCCCCGCTCCGGGGCAGAACCGAAGGCCTGTCGGATGTGACGGGCAGCCAACTCGCCGAACGGCAGCGGGGTCTGACCGAGCCCTGCCCGCAGCCCTCCCCGACGTGCGCGAGCGCCTGCCCGATGGCCGCCGACCCACCGGTGCGGCCGGCCCGATCGTCGGCGGTCGGCGCACTCGAATCGGCCAACGTCGGGGGAGATCCGGCTGAGGTCCCGCCGCCGGCCGCACCGATTGCCGTACCGTGACCGGCAGCGAAGTGGAGGACCCTTTGAGCGCCCAGCCCGACCACCTTCCCGCCGCGCCGGCGGCTCCGGCGCCGCGTGCCGCCGCCCGACTGCTCGCCCGTATCCACGCCGAGCCGCCCGAGCGGGCAGCCAGGTGGCTGCCGGCGTTCGAACGGGACTGGGCCAAGGCGCTCGACGACTCGCGTCAGACCTACGACCTCTCCCCGCTGCACCACGTGGTCCGGACCTGGCGGGTCCGTCTGGACAGCGCACCGGTGGTCGACGCGTTCGTCGCCACCGGCCCGGACGACGAGGACGGGATCGACCTCGCCGAACTCACCGGGACGGACCGGTGAGCGACCGCGTCTGGCCGGCCCGACTGTCCCCGCAGGCGGTCAAGACCTTCGTCGACCTCCCCCCACACGCCCAGCGGACGGTCCGCGACCTGCTCGACATCGCCTCCCGCACCCCCTGGGGGTGGCCGCAGTGGGACGCCACCGACCTCGAAGGCGAAGACGTCCGCTGCGCCTCCGTCGGCCAGCTCAGCCTCGTCTACCTGGTGAACCGCCTGGCCGGGCGCCTGCACGTCATCGACATCGTCTGGCTCGGCTGACCTCCGCGGAGCCGGCCGACCTTCACGGCGGGGGTTGACCTTCACGGCGGGGGTTGACCCTCACGGCGGCGGTCGACCCTCACGGCGACGGCGGCCCGAACGGGCCGCGCCCGACGGTCGCTCTGGACGACGGTCGGCGACGCTCCGGTCCTCCGGACGGTGGCCGGCCGTGGCTCCGTGGACGGTCGGGCAGCCCAGGCCGACGGACCAGAACGACGGCATCCGTCGAACCGAAGTGGCGCAACCCCTCGTTCCCCGTGGTGTAGAGGGAACGGCCGTGGAGCACCGTTCTCGACGTTCCGTTCCCCGAAGGAGCCCGCCGCCATGGGAAATCACCGCAAACCCAGCCGTCCGAGCCGGGCCCGTCTCGCTGTCCTCACCACGGCCGTGGCCGGCGGCGCGGTGCTCGCCGCCGGGACGGCGCACGCCGAGCCGGCGCCCGCCCTCGCCTCCGTCAAGGAGCAGGTGGACAGGCTCAACGGGGAGGCCGAGCAGGCCATCGAGCGTTACAACGGGTTCCAGGAGAAGCGGCAGTCGCTCCAGGCCGACGCCAACCGCATCCAGGACAAGGTCGCCCGCGGCCAGGACTCGCTCAACGAACTGCGCACCTCGCTCGGTGCGGTGGCCGGTGAGCAGTACCGCAGCAACGGCATCGGCCCGGGCGTCCAGCTGATGCTCGACTCCGACCCGGCCGGCTACCTGGAGCGCGCGGCCGTGCAGAACCAGGTCGCCGACAGCCAGGCCGCGTTGCTGAAGCAGGCCCGCGACGCGCAGCGCAAGCTCGACCAGGACCGCGCCGAGGCCACCGCGATGCTCGCCCGACTCGACGCCGCGGGAGCGTCGCTGGGCGAGGAGAAGAAGCAGATCCAGGCCAAGCTCGCCGAGGCCGAGGCCCTGCTCAACAAGCTCAGCGCCGAGGACCGGGCCAGGATCAACGCCCAGGAGAGCGCCGAGAAGGCCAAGGCCGCCGCCCAGCAGGCCGCTGCCGCCGACCGCGCCGCGCGCGCTGCCGAGCGGCCCGCGCAGGGCGCCGCCACGGCACCCGCGACGCGCCCGGCCGCCGGAGCCACCCCGGCGGGAGCCGCCCCCGCCGGAGCCCCTGCCGGAACCCCCGCCGAAGCCCCTGCCGGAGCCGCCGCCGGACCCGCTCCGGCGAGCGCGGGCGGCCGGGCCGCCGACGTCGTCAGGTTCGCCACCGCCCAGCTCGGCAAGCCCTACGAGTGGAGCTCCACAGGACCGAACTCCTTCGACTGCTCCGGCCTCACCGGCGCCGCCTACCGCGCGGCCGGCGTCAAGCTCCCCCGGATATCCCAGGACCAGTGGAAGTCCGGCCCGCACGTCGCCCGGGGCGACCTCCAGCCCGGTGACCTCGTCTTCTTCTACGACGACATCCACCACGTGGGCCTCTACATCGGCGACGGCAAGATGATCCACGCTCCGCGCAAGGGGAAGAACGTCGAGGTCCTCCCGATCAGCGTGATGCCGTACATGGGCGCGGTGCGCCCGGCCTGAGCCGCGCCGGCCGGGACGGCCGGGCCTCGGTACCGCCCCTGGCGCCACGGGCCGGCCGCCCGCGGGCAACGCCGTAGCGAGACGCTGCCCCGGCGGGTGGCCGTCGGCGCGCTCCTCGGGGAGGGCAGCGGGGCCACGGCGAAGCCGTGTCCGCACCGACGGGCAGGACCGCCGGAGGAACGGGCCCGTCCCGCAGCAACCGACAGCCCCGTGTGGTGATCACCCGAGGGGACGACGCCGGCCCGGCCGTGCGTTGCGCCCGGGGGTCCGGCGACGGCGTGCCGCCGGGCCCCGTCCGGTCGAAACCCCGGCGCGCCGGGTTCGTCCACGGCCGGTCCGCCCGGGCCGGAAGCTAGGTTCGGCTCC
The DNA here is from genome assembly GCF_040298365.1 of Kitasatospora sp. NPDC001603. Lineage (NCBI taxonomy): Bacteria > Bacillati > Actinomycetota > Actinomycetes > Kitasatosporales > Streptomycetaceae > Kitasatospora > Kitasatospora sp. NPDC001603. The sequence goes on along the minus strand of NZ_JBEPAA010000100.1, from coordinate 7,590 downwards.
GTGACGGGCAACGACGCGGTCCTGGCCCTGGTGGTCACCACCGCGCTGGGTTTCGACTTCACCAACGGATTCCACGACACCGGCAACGCCATGGCGACCTCGATCGTCACCGGCGCCCTACGTCCACGCGTGGCGGTCGTCCTCTCGGCGGCGCTGAACCTGGTCGGCGCGTTCCTGTCGACCGCCGTCGCGGCGACCATCGCGAGCGGTCTGGTCGACAGCGCCGACGTGACCCTGGTGGTGGTCTTCGCGGGACTGGCCGGCAGCATCCTGTGGAACCTGACCACCTGGTACCTCGGCATCCCCTCCAGTTCCTCGCACGCGCTCATCGGCGGCGTGGTCGGGGCGACGATGGCGGCGGCCGGGGTCTCGGCCGTCAAGTGGCAGGGGCTGGTCTCCAAGGTGATCGTGCCCGCCACCCTGTCGCCGTTCATCGCCGGGACGGTCGCGGTGGTCGGCACCCACCTCGTCTACCGGCTCACCCGCGACGTCTCCCACGGCCCGCGCGACCACGGCTTCCGGATCGGCCAGATCGGTTCGGCCTCGATGGTCTCGCTCGCCCACGGCACCAACGACGCGCAGAAGACCATGGGCGTCATCACCCTGGCCCTGATCGCCAACGGCACCCTCCAGGCCGGCGCCACCTCCCCGACCTGGGTGATCACCTCCTGCGCGATGGCGATCGCCCTGGGCACCTACCTCGGCGGCTGGCGGGTCATCCGGATGCTGGGCAAGGGACTCATCGAGATCGAGTCGCCGCAGGGCATGGCCGCCGAGTCGGCCTCGGCGGCGGTGATCCTCTCCTCCACCGACTTCGGCTACTCGCTGTCCACCACCCACGTGGCCACCGGGTCGATCCTGGGCGCCGGGGTCGGCCGCAAGGGTGCCGTGGTGCGCTGGAACACCGCCCGCCGCATGGCGGTGGCCTGGCTGCTCACCCTGCCGGCCTCCGCGACGGTCGGCGCCGCGACCTACTGGGCCGCCCACGGGATCGGCGGGACCATCGGCGTCGTAGTGATCTTCATCGTGCTGGTCCTGGCCTCGATCGCCTTCTTCGCGGCCTCCCGCCGGCCGGCCGCGGCGGTGACGCCGGAGAACGTCAACGAGGCCTGGACCGGTTCGCTGGTCCCGGCCCCGGACGCCAGCGAGGTGGCCTCGTGAACTCCTGGATCAACCTCGACGCACTGTGGGGGATCGTCGTGGTGGGCCTCGTCGCCGGAGCCGGCCTGCCGGCCCTGTTCGCCCTCGGCCTGCGCGCCCTCAACCCGTCGGCCCGCCCCGCCGGGCGGTCTGCCGTGACCGGCCCCCCGGCCGCCGTCGGACCGGTCGGCTGGGCCGTGGCCGTACTCTGCTTCGCCACCGTGCTCGCCGCGATCGCCTGGGGCATCTTCGTCATCGTCAACCACAGCTGAACGGCCGCGCCGCGGGCGAGGGAGCGTCACCCCGCCGCCGGGGCCCGCGCGGTGAGGGACCAGGGGGCGGCCCACAGCGGAAGGACCTCGACGGTGGCACGGGTGTCGCGCCGGTGCCCGTCGGCGCCGCGCCCCGGGCCGACGGAGGGACAACGGGGACGGGTGCCGGTCGGCTGACGGGCGGCCTCGGAGTTCACTGGGCTCATGCGTCGCAACCTACTCCGGGACACTGACAGGCCCGGTGCGGGCGCATCGACGGGTCCGACCGGCACGGAACGGGCGGTGGTGGACCGGGCGGCGTCCCACCGGTCGGGATAGGCTCCGGTGAGCGAACCGACCGCGCCGGGGGGCACCGTGAGCCGACGACCACTGCTGTTCCTGGACGTCGACGGTCCCCTGAACCCGTACGCGACGCCATCCGGCACGTGCCCCGAGGGCTACGTCACCGTCCACCTGCCACCCGAGGCCCGCCGTTCCTCCGCAGCGGGAGGCCCGCGGTCGTACGAGCGACCGGCGACGGTGTGGCTCAACCCGGCCCACGGCGCTGCCCTGCTGTCCCTCGGGTTCGAGCTGCGCTGGGCCACCGCCTGGATGGGCGACGCGAACCGGTGGATCGGCCCCGTCCTCGGCCTCCCGGCCCTGCCGTTCGTCGACTTCGGTGCGGCCCTGATGCGGGAGCGCCCGGACGGTGTCCACTGGAAGTCCGTCCCTCTCGTCGCCCACGCCGCCGGCCGGGCCTTCGCCTGGGTCGACGACGAGCAGACCGAGGCCGATCACACCCACGTCCTGGCCACTCGGCTCGGGCGGCGGACCCTGCTGCACCACGTCAACCCCCGCACCGGCCTGGGCCCCGAGGACTTCACCGCACTGGCCGCCTTCGCCGCCACCCCCGAGGGCCCCGCCCCGGAATCCTGAGAGAGCCCGCCGGTTCGGACGAGCCCGGTCGTCGGAGAGGCCGGGACGGGCCGTGCACCCGGCAGCTCGAGGCCGGTCTGGACCTCTGAGCACCCGGGCCGCCCTTCGGCCTCCGGTACCGCGGGCGGTGGCGGGAGGCCCCGCCGTCACCGGATCGGGTGAAGATCGCCCGATCGCCGGACAGTGCGGCCCGGGCCCCGGCACGCTCATGACGGCCTCGCGGAGATCGCGGGCCGGTGGCGAGCGGAGGGGCGGCAGTGGTGGTGGAGCAGGTCTTCGGAGGTCTCGCGCCGCCCGGGGGAGCGGCCGTGCCCCGGCCGGCCGCAGGGGAGCGCTCGGCCCCGGTGCCACGTCATGTCGCCTGTGTGATGGACGGGAACGGCCGCTGGGCGGCGCGGCGCGATCTGCCCCGCACCTCCGGTCACCGCGCGGCCGAGGCGACGGTGATCGACGTCATCGAGGCGGCCCGGGCGTCCGGCGTCCGGTGGCTCAGCCTGTACGCGTTCTCCACCGAGAACTGGAGCCGCCCCGGCGAGGAGGTCGACTACCTCCTGCACCTGGTGCGCCGGGTCGTGCGCAAGCACGCTCCGCTGTTGCACGCGCGCGGGATCCGCTGCCGCTTCCTCGGCGGCGCGGATCCTCGGATCCCGGCCGCACTGGCCCGCGACTTCGCGGACCTGACGACGCTGACCAGCCGCAACCGGGGCATGACCCTGACCGTGGCGTTCGACCACGGCGGGCGCCGGGACATCGTCGAGGCCGCGCGCTCGCTGATCCGCAGCGGTGCGGCGGCCGAGACCCTCGACGAGGAGGGCTTCGCGGCCCACCTGCCGTTCCCCGACACCCCCGACGTGGACCTGGTCATCCGGACCTCCGGGGAGCAGCGCATCTCGAACTTCATGCTCTGGCAGGTCGCCTACGCCGAGTGGATCTTCCCGCCGGTGCTCTGGCCCGACTTCCGGGCGACGCACTTCCTGGAGTGCCTGAACACCTATCAGCGACGCGACCGCCGCTTCGGCGGGGTGGCGGCCGACACGAATGGAGAGGCCGGATCGTGACCCGGACGACCGACGACCACCCCGACGGCGAGCACCCCGCCCCCGGAGGCGGAGCCACCCCCACCCCCGGAGCCACCCCCACACCCGAGTCGACCGCCGGAGCTGGAGCGACTCCCGAAGCCGGGTCCGCCGCGCGGCCCGGACCGCTGTTCGGCCCGGGCACGCGGTTCCACCGCCTCTTCGACGACCCGTGCTGGGCCGCGGCCATGATCCGGGCGACGGTGCTGGAAGCCGCCTACCCGCAGATCGGTGCGGCCCTGGTCGACAGCTCGACCTTCCTCACCCACCCCTGGCGCCGGATGACCAACACCCTGCGCAGCCTGCAGCGCGTGACCGGTGCGGACGAGGCGGCCCGGGACCGGGAGGTGGCCCGGCTCAACCGGATGCACGCGCGGATGAGCGGCACCGACGCGGCGAACCGGCCCTACGACGCGATGGACCCGGCGGCCCGCGCGTGGGTGGTCGCCACGATGTTCGAGAGCGCCGTCACCATGTTCCGCTGGAGCGGGCGGCCGCTCGACCAGGCCGCGATGGAGGAGCTGTACGCGCAGTTCCTGGCCTTCCAGACGCTGCTGGGCGACTCCTCCGGCCAACTCCCCGCCTCACTGCGGGACTTCTGGCCGTACTACGACCGGGTGGTCGAGGAGGAGCTGGAGAACACCGAGGCGCTGCGCACCATCCTGTACCACCTCTTCGACCACCTTCCGGCGCCTCCCCTGCTGGAGGGCGTGCCGACGCTCTGGGCGGCCGGCCGGGCCCTCGCCGGGCCGGCGATCGGGGTGGTTACGGTGGCCTCCCTGCCGGAGACGTTCCGCAGGCGGGCCGGACTGACCGAGGTCCCCGGCGCCCAGGCCCTGAGCCAGGCCGCCTACCTGGCCCTCGGTTCGGCGCGCCTGTTGCCGGACGGCTGGCTCACCGCCGACAACCTCCTCGACCTGATCTCGCTGTCACCCGACAGCGACGACCCCCGGGCCAGGGCGCTGGCCGCCGTGGGCGACGGGATGAAGCGGTTCGGTGCCCTGCTGCGACTGGTCACCCCGCTCCCGGACGAGCCCGAGCGCCCCGGCGCCGGGAGGCCGTCGGGGCGGTCGGCACGGGCGGGTGCCGGGCGGCGCGGCGCGGAGGAGTTCTTCGACACCGTGCTGGACCAGACCGGGAACGGCTACCTGGACTGGCCCGACCTGGCGGCCATGGCACGGGAGCTGTCCGGCCGCCTCGACCTGGACGAGCCGGAGGAGACCAGGCTCTACGACGCCTATGCCGCCTGGTGGCGTGAGCTCCAGTCGACGCTCGACACGGACGGCGACGGCCGGGTCAGCCGGCAGGAGTACGCGGAGGCGGTCCCCTCCCTCGCCGGCCCCGCCCTGATCCGGGTCGCCGAGGTGCTGTTCGACGTGACCGATGCCGACGGCAACCAGAGCATCGACGCGGACGAGTACCGCGCGCTCTTCCGCACCGGCTTCCACCGCGAACTGCTCGACTCGAACGGGACGTACACGCGGGCCGCGTTCATCAAGGACTTCCTCGCCTTCATGGCGGGCCGTCAGCGCTCCACGGCCTACGACCCGCTGCTCGCCCAGGCGTGATCCGGCCGGGGCGGTGAGGGGGAGACGGTGCACCGGCGGGTACGGCGGCGGCGCTCGGGGCGACCCGGTCACGCCGCCGTCACGGGAAATTCACAGCACGGGGTCTACTCGCATAGAGGGCGCCGGGGCCATCCTGGCCCGGTCCGAGGTTCAGCGCCCTCACCGGGAGACGCAGATGAAGCCCCGCACCGCAGCCACCGTCATCGCCCTGGCCCTGGCCGGGCTCGCCGTCACGGCGCCCACGGCCGGCGCCAGTGGCACCAAGGTCTCGCAGTCGACCGCCGCCGGTCAGTTCAGGAACGCCGGCATCACGTGGAGTTCCAGTGGCGGCTGCACCACCCGGTCCAACTCCACCTGCACGTCGTTCGAGCAGATCAACTCCGGCACGGTGAGCACGATCATCACCCTGAAGCAGTCCAGCGGCTGCGCCATCAACATCACGGGCGGCACCGAGGTGGGCCACGCCTCCGGAACGTACAGCCACTACAACGGCTACAAGGTCGACATCTCCCGCAACTCCTGCATCGACGCCTACGTCCAGAACTCCTTCACCTACATCGGCTACCGGGGTGACGGCTACCCGCAGTGGAAGGCCGCGTCGGGCAACCTCTACTGCAACGAGGGCAACCACTGGGACATCCTGGTCTACTGACCCCGGCCTCCGGTGGGGGCGGGCCCGGCCTGCCCCCGCCGACCGGCCGGACCGCGGTGCGGTGGGCGCCCGGCGAACGCGCGTCGCCGCGGTCGGGGCGACCGGCGGCGACGGAACTCCGCTGCGGCGCAGTCCACTTCCGCCCGGCCGCGCCTCCTCTCCCCGGCCCGCTCCCTGCTCCTCACCCCTGCTCCTCACCCCTGCTCCTCACCCGTGCCCCGCGCCGGGAACCGGCCCGGCATCGGCCCGGCGGCGAACCCTGGCCCGGTCGCCGGCCGTTCAAGGGAGGAGGAGTACGGAACAGTCGAACCAGCCCGCGGGAGTGACAGATGCCGAAGTACCGAGGCGCCCACCGGATCACGGTGACCGGCGTGCAGGCCGACCGGCCGCAACGGGCCGTGGCGACCGTCCGGGGCGGCGGCACCGTCGTGGTGCCGGGCGTCGTCGGTGCCAGCGAGCTGATCGATGCCGCGGACTGGGAGCTCTCCGTCGAGCACGAGCACGACGGCGCCTGGGGGCCCAGCATCCGCGCCGTCGTGGGCCGCTGGGAGGAGCGTGGCGGCACCCACAGCCAGGTGGTCCGGTGCACCGACCGCGACCGGAGCGGCTACCCCGGCGGTCGCAGCCTCGTCCTGCGGATCGACCGGGAGGACCCGCGCCCCCCGGCGGCCCCCGCGTCCGCCCCCGCGCCCCGGCGGGCCGGTACCGAGTCGGCCGGCCGCCAGGAGGCCCCGGGCCGGGGCGGCGCCCGGATCAGCACCTCCGGCTCCGACCTCCCGTCGACCCGCCCCGCCGACACGGCCGCCACCTCCCGCGGCTTCCACACCACCTCCGGCGGCTGGTAGTCCGCGGCCTCGTCGGCCGTCAGGGGCGGCGTCCACGACGTGGGCACCGGCCCGGCGGCCGCTCGCGCACCCGCCCGGTACCGCCCCCGTGACAGCGGGGTCGCAGACCGGGCACGCGGGGCCCGGAGAGCGCCGGCGACCCACGGCGGCTCAGCGCAGGTCGTGGCGGGTGCCGTCGCCGACGGCGCGGAGCTTGTCCGGGTTGGCCACGTTGTGGATCGTCGAGATGCGCCCTTCGGGGTCGAACTCGAAGGTCAGCGTGGCGACCACGCGGTCCGGGCCGCGGAAGACCAGGCCCGGACCGCCGTTGACCGAGGTGAGCTCCGCCCGCATCTGCCCGGGCTCGATGCCCTGGTAGGTCACGCTGCCGAGCGCGGCGAACCAGCGGGCCACCGTCTCCAGGCCGACGACCGGCTTGAGGGCCTGGCGGACCTTGCCGCCGCCGTCGGTCCACAGCGTCACGTCCGGGGAGAGCAGCTCCATGAGCGTGTTGATGTCGCCGCCCGACGTCGCCGCGAAGAACCGCTCGGTGACGTCGCGTCGGCGGGCGGCGTCCGCCGTGAAGCGGGGCCGGCGGGCCTGGACGTGCTCGCGGGCGCGGTGCCCCGCCTGGCGCACGGCCGGCTCCGAGCGCTCGACCGCCTCGGCGATCTCCGCGTAGCTGAAGGCGAAGACCTCCTTCAGGACGAACACGGCGCGCTCCAGCGGGCTCAGCGTCTCCAGGACGACCAGCAGGGCCATCGAGACCGAGTCGGCCGCGGCGATGTCCTCGGCGGTGTCCGGGAGGGTGAGGATCGGTTCGGGGAGCCACGGGCCGACGTAGGTCTCGCGCTGGTGGCGGGTCGAACGGAGCCGCTCCATCGCCAGGTTGGAGACGATCCGGGCCAGGTAGGCCTTGGGGTCGGCGACCTGGGAGCGGTCGGCCGCCGACCACTTGAGCCAGGCGTCCTGGACCACGTCCTCGGCATCGGCGGCGGTGCCGAGGAGGCGGTAGGCGACGGAGAAGAGCAGGGTGCGGTACTGCTGGAAGACGAGCTGGTCGGCGTCGTCCTGTCGGGGCTGGGTCACTTGGCGCTCCGGATCCTGGTGTAGCGGCCGCCGTGCGGCCAGAACGCGCCCGAG
>NZ_JBEPAA010000099.1:0-26013 GCF_040298365.1 Kitasatospora sp. NPDC001603 | reverse complement strand
GGGTCGACCGTTACTTGACGACGACCGCGGCGGCCAGCTTCGACAGCGGCTCGCCCAGCGAGTTCACCGCGTCGGAGAAGGTCTTGCGCTCGGCCGGCCCGGCACGCCGACCCGGCCACCGGGCGGGCGGCGCGACCGGCATCCGCCGCCTGGCGCCGGGGCGTCCGGCTGCCACCCCTGGTCTGGGACTCGCTGGTGCCGGCGCTCCTGCTGCTCAACATCGTGACCACGGACGGGTCGCACGAGTTCCCGGCGGCCGTGGCCCTCACCGCCGCCCTCGCGCTGCCCCTGCTGTGGCGGCGCCGGGCCCCGCTCACGGTGTTCGCCGCCGTGACGGCCGCGGCCTTCGTCCAGTGGCTGATGGGAATCCAACTGCCGGCCGACGTGGCCCTGTTGGTGGCGCTCTACACGGCGGCCGCGAACTCGGGCCGCCGCGGGACGCTCGTCGCCGGTGCCCTCGTCGAGGCCGGCGCCCTGCTGGCCTGCCTGCGCTGGGCGCCGCACGGCGCGTTCCTGACCCCCTTCGTCGCGGTCACCGCGATGGTCGTCGCCGCCGCCGTGCTCGGTGTGAACGTGCGGACCACGCGCGCCTACCTCGCGGCCCTGGAGGAACGGGCCGACCGCCTGCGACAGCAACAGGACCAGCAGGCACGCCTGGCCGTCGCCGAGGAGCGGACACGCATCACCCGGGAGATGCACGACATCGTCACCCACAACCTGTCCGTCATGGTCGCGCTCACCGACGCCGCCGTCTACGCGCAGCACCGGTCGCCCGACAAGGCCACCGCCGCGATGCTCCAGATCTCCGAGACCGGCCGACAGGCCCTGACCGACATGCGGCGCTCGCTCGGCATCCTGCGCACCGACGAGCCGGACGCCGAGCGCCACCCGCTGCCCGGCATCGCCCAACTGGAGGCGCTCGCCGACCAGATGTGCGCCGCCGGGCTGCCGACCGGCCTGGAGGTCCACGGCGGCCACGCCCACATCCCCGCCACCGCGCAACTCACCGTCTACCGCCTGGTACAGGAAGCCTTGACCAACACCCTGAAGCACACCCCCGCCGGCACCCGCGCGACGGTCCGGATCCGGTGCTCGACCGAGGCCGTCACCGTGGACATCACCGACAGCGGCCCCCACCGGCCACGGCCCGCCGCCGCACCGTCCGGCCACGGCATCCCCGGCATGCGCGAGCGCTCGGCCGCCTACGGGGGCGCGCTGCAGGCCGGACCTCTCCCGGAGGGCGGCTGGGGAGTCCGTACCCGCCTCCTCCTCGACAGCGGCGGAGCGGCGTCCGCATGACCATCCGCATCCTGATCGCCGACGACGAAGCCCTGCTCCGGATGGCCTTCGCCACCGTCCTGGAGGCCCAGCCCGACATGGCACCGGTCGGCGAAGCAGCCGACGGCGCCGAGGCCGTGCGCCTCGCCCGGGAGCTGCGCCCCGACGTCGTCCTGATGGACGTCCGGATGCCCGGGACGGACGGGATCGAGGCGACCCGGCAGCTCGTCGAGATCGCCCCGCAGAGCAGAGTGCTCATCCTCACCACCTTCGACCTGGACGAATACGCCTTCGCCGGACTCAACGCCGGAGCCTCGGGCTTCCTGCTGAAGAACACCAGGCCCGAGGAACTGCTCACCGCGATACGCAACGTCGCCGCGGGCGACGCGGTGGTGTCTCCGCGGATCACCCGCCGCCTGCTGGAGAACTTCCGCCCGCACATCCCCGGCGGCGGCACCGACGGCGACGACCGGCTGAGCCGGCTCAGCGCCCGTGAACGCGAGGTGCTCGTCCAGGTGGGCCGCGGCCTGTCCAACAGCGAGATCGCGGCCACCCTGTACCTCGCGGAGGGGACGGTGAAGTCCCATCTGGGGCGGATCCTGCAGAAGCTCGAACTCCGCGACCGGGTCCAGGCCGTGATCTTCGCCTACGACAGCCGCCTCATCCACCCGGCGTGATCCGCTGTCGCAGCGGCGCGAGATGGTCGGCCGTGGCGTCGGGTGAGCCCTGCAGGGCGCCGAGGTCCTGTCACAGGTCGTCCAACGTCCGTTCCTCGGAGGCGATCTCCTGCCTGCCGAGCTTGACCGGCTTCTTCAGGGTGTCGCGGCCGCTCCGTAGTCTCGTCCCGGTCATCGTGGTCCCCTTTCGCCGCGCGCCGGAGGGCGGCGGCCGTCCCGGCGATCACCCCGTGCCCCGGCACGGGAGCGCGGGCCGGCGGCGGCCGTTCCCCGAGGTCGCTGCGGCACGGGCGGCGTGAGCGCCGGCACGGCTGCCCCGCGCGTGCACACCTCCCAGCCTTCGACCGGCCCCAGCCCGGGGCGGCCGGGAGGGTGCGTGCGGCGAGCCGGGCCGCCCGGCTCGGCAGCGGGACGCGGTCGGGCGGGGCACGTCCCCGCACACGACAAATCCGGCGACATCGGCGGGCGTCCCCGGGATACTGGTCGGCCATGGAAGAGGTCGAGGTCGTGGTCGCCCACTCCGAGCGCGCGACCCTGCGCGTCGGCGAGGTGTTCCTGAAAGTGGACGCCGATCAGTCGCGCATCGACGTCGAGATCGAGGCGATGTCCCTCGCGCCGGTCCCGACCCCGAAGGTCCTGTGGCGCAAGCCGCCGGTGCTCGCGATCGCCGCGCTCCCGGGGGCGACGCTCGGGCGCCTCGGCGGGCCGTCGACCGGGTCACCGGCGGCGTGGGCCGCGGCGGGCGCCGCCATCCGGAAGCTGCACGACGCGCCGCTGCCGCCCCGAACGGGCCGGGCCGGCCGGAGCATCGTCGCGCTGGCGGCGGAACTCGACGCCGAGTGCGAGGCGCTCGTGGCGAACGGCGTCCTGCCCGGCGACCTGGTCACCCGTAACCGCCAGGTCGCCGAGGCCGCGCTCCGGCCGTGGACTCCGGTGTTCACGCACGGCGATCTGCAGATCGCGCACGTGTTCGTCGACGGCGGCGAGGTCACCGGCATCATCGACTGGTCCGAGGCGGGCCGGGGTGACGCCCTGTACGACCTCGCCACCTTCACGCTCGGGCACGAGGAGCACCTCGACGACGTCATCGGCGGCTATGGCACCGACCTCGACCTCGACCTCGACGTGATCCACGGGTGGTGGTCGTTGCGGAGCCTGCTGGCGGTTCGCTGGCTGATCGAGCACGGCTTCGACCCCTTCGCACCGGGCTGTGAGGTCGATGTGCTGAGATCCCGGATGTGAGGCTGCTGCCGGTTCGCCGAGCTCGTCGTCGCCCCGGACGCCTCGGTCGACGCGATCCGGCGCCTCGTGGCCGGCCGCACCCACCTTCCGGAGGCGGCGGTGACCGAGGTCCGCTGGGCCTCCGGGTTCCGCCCGCGCGCCGCACCGGCGCCCTCACCGCCGCCGCCCCCGGCAGCACGCCGCAGCAGGCCGTCCGCTCCCTGGTGCTGGGCGTCTTCGACGCGATCGACGCCCACCCCTGGGCCGGCGCCCAGCTCGCCCGGCCCTTCTCGCCGTCGCCGCTGCTGCGCCTGATGGAAGGTCTCGGCCGCCAGGTCCAGGCCCTCGGCGTCCCCGAACCCGAGCTGTTCGGCTCGGCGTCCGCCCTGCTGCACTGCATCCTCGGGGTGAGCAACCAGAACGCCGCCAACGCCGTCGCGGCCGCCACCCACCGCCCGCCGACGAGCCGGACCGCCTTCCTGGCCGCCACCTCCACCGCCTGGGCGGAGCTCGACCCCGACGAGTTCGCGTTCGTCCGCACCGTCGCCGGCCAGATGCGCGAGCACGACGACCGCGAGGAGTTCCTCACCGGTATCGACCTGATCCTGACCGGCATCACCGCCCGGCTCCGAGCGGCGGCCCCGCCGGCGACCGGGCCCGCACGCGAGGTCTGACCCCGGTTGTTCGGCCGCCGGGTGCCGCGCCGTCGCGACTGGCTCCGGATCCGGAAATCCCCGGCTCCTCGGCCGGCCCCGCGGGAGCCGATCTCCACGAACGGGTGAAATTCCTCCCCGGTCATTCGTGTCCGGAACATATCCGCCGGACGGGGGAACGGCGGTCGCTATGTTGGCTGTCCCGGACCCCCTCGGCCCGGGCCCCGGCCGGGCCCCGGGGCGGTCTCCCGTCGGTCCCGTGCCTCGGCGACCTCAACACTCCGCCAGGGCGCGACACCGCCGACGGGGCCGGGCACCATGCGTCGGTTTCCCCCAGTAAGGAGAGCTCGTGCTTTCGAAGAAGATGAGGCTCGCGCGTTCCCTGGCCGTGGCACTCGCCACGGCCACCGCGTTCACCATCACCCTGCCGAGCGGCAACGCCTACGCCATCAACCACGTGGAGTGCGTCGGCGGCGAGGACTTCCTGAAGATCTGGTCGCACCTCGACGGGCGCCAGAGCGTCGACTGCTACGCGAACGCCGGAAGGACGAGCTTCGGCAACTGGTGGGTCGACCGCATCTCCACCGGGAACAACGACCTGATCTACTACGACGCCAACGGCGACTCGGTGCGGATCGACCGCTGGCACGACATCACCTTCCCCAACAACCCTCCGAAGGTGAAGGACATCCAGATCCTCTGACGCGTTGACGGTTCCGCGTGGGCCGCCGCCCTGCGCGCGGGTGGCGGCCCACGCGGAACCGACCGGGCGACGCCTCTCGCCCCCGGACCGCGCGGTCCTTGACGGGCGCGTCACGTGCGTGTTTCCCCGGATTGCGCTTCCGGTGGAGCACTTGAGCGCCGCCGGGCGTTGTGTGAGTGTGGGGCCGACGTCCGGTGATCGAAATCCGGGCCGTGACAGTCGAACCGCGCAGCTCCGACCGGGCCCGTCGCGGAGGACGGAGGAACCGGTGCCCTCGCCCTCGCAACCGCTTCGGAAGCTGGGATTCCTGACCATCGGCCTGTTCGACCCGGCCGATCCCCGCCACGGGCACGAGTCGACGCTGCGGCTCGTCGAACTCGGCGAGCGCCTGGGATTCGACAGCGCCTGGCTGCGCCACCGGCACCTGCAGTACGGGATCTCCTCGCCCGTCGCGGTGCTGGCCGCGGCCACCCAGCGCACCAGCCGCATCCACCTGGGCACGGCGGTCATCCCCCTGGGGTGGGAGAACCCCCTGCGGCTGGCCGAGGACCTGGCGACCGTCGACCTCCTGTCCGGCGGCAGGCTCAACCCCGGTGTCAGCGTGGGCCGTCCCGGGCACTACGACCGGATCGCCCCCGCGCTCTACCCCGACACCGCCGAGGCCGAGGACTTCAGCTACGAACGGGTGCGCCGGCTGCTGGACTTCGTCCGCGGCGAGCGGGCCACCGACTTCAGCGGGACCGAGGGCATCGAGGTGTACTCCGACCGCGTCCAGCCCGTCGCGCCCGGTCTGGCGGACCGCCTGTGGTACGGCGGCGGGAGCCTGCGCTCGGCCCGGTGGGCGGGCGAGCAGGGGCTGAGCCTGCTCACCAGCAGCGTGGTGCGGGCCGAGGAGTCGGAGGACTTCGCCGAGATCCAGCGCTCGCAGATCGCCGCCTTCCGCGCCCACCACCCCGCCGGTGCCGGCGCCCGGGTCTCCCAGGGGCTGGTCGTCATCCCCACCGACGGGGCCTCGGCGCAGCAGCGCGCCAAGTACCGCGCGTACGTGCGCAGTCGGATCCCGCGCACCACCGCCCCGCAGGGACCGGCGCGGATGCTCTTCGCCCCGGACCTGATCGGCACGTCCGCCGAGATCGCCGAGCAGCTCTACGCCCACGCCGGGTTCCGGGAGGTCGACGAGGTCGTCTTCGCACTGCCGTTCTCCTTCGACTTCGAGGACTACGTCCAGATCCTCACCGACATCGCCACCGGCCTCGGCCCCGCGCTCGGCTGGCGGCCCGCGCACTGAGACACCCCTGCCGCGGCCGTGCCCGCCGCGCGCCTGACGTGAAGTCAGGGGTCCCCGGCGGGCACCGCTCCTCGGCGGCCCCGCCGGGGCCCGGGGGCGAACCCACGGCCGGCGCAGCGGCGTTCGCCATGAACCTCCGTCTTCCGCGGGCGCGCCGGTCCGGCCGGAGCGGGACGCGCGTCCCACCATGCGGGACGGTCGGTCCTCCGGTGCCGGGGCCCTTGACGCGGCGCGGATCCGGGATGACACTCCGGAGCAGGAATCCTCGAACGTGGGTGGGAGAGCCGTGAGGCACGCGGAGCCGGTCGTCGATGGCGTGGCCCACGCTGTCCGGCTGCGCCCGGTGCTGACCTGCCGCCGCCACATCGACCTGCAGCGGGTCTGCAGCAGCCTGGCAGGAGCGCCCGCTCCCCACGGCCCGGCGGCCTTCGCCGTCTGATTCCCCACCGGGCACTCGCCCGCCCCGAGTTCCGCCCTCCCCCGCTCCTCCCGCACCCGATGCGTCGCACGCGCGTGCGCGCACCCCCGACCCCTGGGAGACCCATGTCCGACGCCTCCTCCTCCGCCGTCCCCTCCCTCCGCGGCCGGATCGGCCGCGACGCCCGCAGCGGGTACTACGCCGTGCCGCACCGCTACCGGCTGCACCTCACGCTGTCCTGTCCGCACTGTCTGCAGATCGCCGTCACCCACAGCCTGCTCGGCCTCGACGACACCCTCCCGGTGACCCTGCTGCCGGCGCTGCCGGACGACGGCGCCGGCGGGTACCTGGCGCTGCGGCCGCTGTACGAGGCGAGCGCGCACCAGTACCCCGGGCCGGCCGTGGCGCCGGTGCTCAGTGACAGCTGGAGCGGACGGATCGTCAGCACCGACACCACCGAGATCCTCACCGACCTGGCCCGGCGGTTCCCCGGCCCCGACCTCCACCCGTGCGGCCTCGACACGGCGATCGAGGCGGTCCGGGAGCTGTGCGAGCGGAGCATCAACGCCCCGGCCCAACGCGCCGGCCGGGCCGACGCCACCGCGGCCGAGCGCGCGACGGCCCTGCGGAGCCTGCTCGACGGGCTGGCCGCGATCGAGCACCGCCTGGCCACCCGGGAGTTCCTGCTGGGCGAGGAGCTGACCCTCGCGGACGTGGAGCTCTGGGTGACCCTGGTGCGGCTGGACACCGTGCACCGCTGGCACCTGGACGCCACCGCCGTGCATCGCATCGCCGAGCACTCCCGGGTGTGGGCCCACGCCCGCCGGCTCGCCGGACACCCCGCCTTCGGCCGCCACCTCGATCTGGACGGCATCGCCCGCCGCCACCACACCCGCTGCCAGGGCGAGGAGGCCGCGGGCGCGGCGATCCAGATCGTCGACTGGGCGGAGCACGCCCAGGGGCGGGTGCACTCCGGCTGAGCGGCGGCGTCGGCCGGGAGGTCACCACGAGCCCGTACCTGTGCCGGTAGCTCGTTGCTCTGGCCGCGCCCCCGTCGCCCGCCTCGCCCACCTCGTCCCCGTCGATGCCGGAGAGGTCGGAGAGGCGGCTGGTCCGGTCGGCTGTCACGGCGTGCGGCGTTCATGGCCCGGCGCCTCACCCCCGCGATCGAGAAGGCCGGGATCAGCGGGGCTCGGAGGTGTCCTTCGCCCCGCTCCACCGCCGGTACGTCGCGCCTGGGATCACCGGCGCGGCATAGCGACTCCTGACACGTGCACCCCTGCGGCGCCGAGCCCGTACGGCGCCGCCCGCCGGGGCGGCCGGACCGTGCCCAGCCCGGCCGCCCCGACCACCGGCCGGCCCCCGGCCGGAGCGTGCCGCCACCGGCCCACCGAACGGGATCAGGGTTCGCGACGGGCTTCCTCCAGGAACCGCGCGACCAGGGGATTCCGGTCGTCGCGCCGCCAGGTCATCGCGACGGTGGTGCGTGTGGTGTTCGGCTCGATCCGGCGGTACGCGACGCCTTTCAGCCGGATCCGGCGGATGCTCGCCGGGGCGAGCGAGACGCCGAGCCCCGCCTCCACGAGCGCGGAGACCGTCTGCCACTCCACCGCCCGCTGTCCGAGGCGCGGCTCGAATCCCGCGTCGCGGCACAGGTGGAGGATCCGGTCGAGCACTGTCGGTCCGGCGCTGCGGGGCAGCAGCACGAACGGCTCGCCCGCCAGCGCCTCGACGGGGACCACGCGTCGGGCCGCGAGGGGGTGGGACCGCGGCAGGACGGCGACGAACTCCTCGGACAGGATCGTCTCGTTCATCAGCCCCGGCTCGTCCGGCGGCTCCCGCAGGAGCCCGAGGTCGATCACCCGCTCGTGCAGGGCCGTCACCTGCACCGCCGTGGTCATCTCCCGGATCTCCATCTCCACCGCGGGGTACCGGTCGTGGTAGGCGCGCAGCAGGCCCGGCAGGACGCTCAGCGCGAGTGACCCGGAGAAGCCGATCCGGATGCGACCGGCCTCGCCGTCGGCGACGGCCCGCGCCGCGCTCAGTGCGGCGGCGACCTCGTCGAGCGCGTGCCGCGCGGCCGGCAGGAGCTCCTGTCCTGCCGCGGTGAGCGCGACCGGGCCCGGCGCCCGGGTGAACAGCGGGTGCCCGACCTTCGCCTCCAGACGGCGGATCTGCTGGCTGAGCGGCGGTTGTGCGATGCCCAGCCGCTCCGCCGCGCGTCCGAAGTGGAGTTCCTCGGCGAGCACGGCGAAGGCGTGGAGTTGGTGCAGTCCGAGTTCCGGGCGATCCATACCGCCAGAGATATCACACGGTGGTTTCCGTGCTATTGGACATATCACTGCTGGTTGCCTAGCTTTCGCTGCATGACAGAGCGACGCGCGATCCTGAGCGGTTCCACCTTCGAAGAGGAGATCGGCTACGCCCGGGCCGTGGTGGACGGCGACCGGGTGCACGTGTCGGGGACGACCGGGTTCGACTACCCGACCATGACCATCTCCGACGACGTGGTGGAGCAGGCGGAGCAGTGCCTGCGCAACATCGCGGAGGCACTGGCACAGGCGGGTTGCACCTTCGCGGACGTCGTCCGGGTCAGGTACCTCCTGCCCGATCGCGAGGACTTCCCGCCGTGCTGGCCCGCCCTGCGCCGCACCTTCGGGGCGGTGCGACCGGCCGCGACGATGCTCGAATGCGGCCTCTCCGACCCCCGGATGAAGATCGAGATCGAGGTCGACGCACGACGGCCCGCAGGGCCGGGTGCCGTCTCCGCCGTTTACTGACCCGGCAGGCGGCGCCCCGGACCGGGTGGCCCGGCCGCCGACCGCCGTCGAGGGCGGGGCCGGTGTCACGGCGCGGGCCGCGGAGCCGGTGTCACGGCGCGGGCTGCGGGGCGGCCTCGGTGGGCGTGAACGAGGACGCGAAGGTGAAGGCGCGCGGAGACGGACCGTGCTCCCGCAGGTCGGCCAGTCGTGCCAAGGCCTCGCCGACGGTGGGGAGGTGACCGGCGGGGATCCACCAGAGCACCAGGTGTGCCTCGGCGTGCCGGTGGAACCATTCGCGCCGCCGCCGTGTCGCGTCCAGGTGGCCGCTGCGGTAGGTGAAGTCCCAGAGGGCTTCCTGGCTCTCCCACACCGACAGGTTGACGATGACGTTCTCGCCCGCCGGGCGCAGTCCGGTCGCGTCGGCCTCGCCGTCCTCGGTGAGCCGCCACACGAAGCCGGGCGCACCGTCGGCGGCGGTGTTGATCGGTTCGAGCAGCTCGACGAACGGTGCGGTGCGGGGGTCGTCGAGGGGGTGCCGGAGGGTGGCGACGTTGAGCTGGGCCAGGTGGAGGGCGTGCGTGGAGGAGGTCATGGCCTCATCCCAGCACGGCTCGCATTTCTATGTCAATCAATATTGGTTTTAGAAGGCTCGACGATCACGCAGCAGTCCCCGGGCCGGGCGTCCATCCGGGCGCGGACGGGGCCGTCCACTCCGAGCAGCCCTTCCAGGAGGGCCAGGTTCATGCCGCAGACGAGGGGCGGAAAGCGCTCGGAGACCGCGTGGAAAGGACAGTTGCGCATGCGGACCACCCCCGCTTCGGCCGCCGCCCCGGTCGCCTCCTCGACGCCGTCGGCGGCGCCGTCGCCCTCGGCGCCCCGGTCCTCCCCGAGGGTGTCCAGACGCGGCTCGTACCCGCGCGCGGCCAGCAGCTCCATGGCCTCCGCGAGACCGCCGCAGGGTTCCGCCGAGCCGCGCAGCGCCTCCCCCCGGCGGCGCGCGGCCGCGTACAGCGCGGAATCCAGCCCGGCCTGCTCGGCGGCCTCCGCGAGCAGCTCGGCGACGGTCCGGTAGTCACGGGCGGGCAGGGACACCGAGCGCTCGCCCGGCGCCCGCGTGTACACCTTGGCCGGACGGCCCGCCCCCGGCCCCGAGCGGCCCGACAGCCGCCGGCTGCCGCTCTCCAGCAGCCCGGCCTCGGTCAGCCGGTCCAGATGGTGCGCGGCGAGAGTGCGCGCCACCCCGGCCGCCTCGGCGGCCTCGTTCCGGCCGACCTCGCGGCCCTGCGCCACCACGTACTCGTACAGGCGTCGCCGCACCGGATCCTGCAACAGCGCGATCGCGTCGATGTCGTTCACCCCGCCATTCTAGGAACAACGCGGATCGGAGATAGAAGGGCGCCGGGCCGAGCGGTGCCCGGCCCACCGCGGGCGGGAGACGATTCCGGCCATCGTCGGCTGCGGCGAGGCGGGCGGTACGGGCTGGTGGGGCCGGCGTCCGACGGCCCCGCACGACGCGGGTGGAGGATCCCGCGCCGGGCGTCGAGCCGGCCCGCCACCTGGCTCCGCCGCGGCTACGGCGGGCGGGGGCGGGCCCAGCGGTCCGAGGCCTTCACGGGCGCCGCCGCCGTGTACCGGCGCTTCTCCGGTGCCGGCCGCTCGCGACTTCGCCGGTCGTGGTCGGCGCGGGGGAGTGGAGTGTGGCGCCCGGCGGGTGCGGGCGGGGCCCCGATCGTGCGGGCGTGTCCGGGCGGGGTCGGGCTGCCGACCGGGCCCGGTGCCGGTGGCCTGTGCCGGGTGGCGGAAAGTCTCGGTCGGGGTCCATTCCGATTGGTGCATGACAAGCATGGCTGCTGAGGATAGAGACAGGCCCGGTCCGAGGCGGTGATGCACTGCCGACGTCAGGCCGAAAGCACGTGACGGCCGGTCAGCCGCTGCTGTGGGCAACGGTACAACCGGGCATCCGTCCTCCGGTGCGGTGCACGCCGCACCGGGGCGCCGCGCCCCCGCCGCGGTCCGGGCGCCCGAGGACGGGCCAGCCACCGGGCACCCGAGGACGGGCCGGCCACCGGGCACCCGACAGGCAACGTCCCTGTCCGCCCAACCCCGAGGAGCGAGATGAGCAGCATCCTGTTCGTGCATGCGAGGGGCGGTCCGCCCCTGGAGTACGCGGTGCCGCGCATGGCGGCGCACGGCGAGGTCCATCTGCTGGCGCTCGCGCCACTGCCGCAGGTCACGGCGGACACCTGGCGGCCGGCCTGCGCGTCGGTCACCGAGGCGCCGCCCTCGGGCGGGACGGCGCTGGTCGAGCTGATCGCCGACCACGCCGAACGCGTCGCGGCACAGGCCGTGCTGACGTTCTCCGAGTACGCGGTGGTGGCCGTGGCCCTCGCCTGCCGCCGGCTCGGGCTGGCCGGCCCGGGGGAGCACGTCGCGGCGGCCCGCGACAAGCGCCTGATGCGGCGGATCTGGCGGGACGCCGGCGTACCCGTCCCGGGCTTCGCCGAGATCCACGGCGCCGCCGACATCGACGAGGCGTTCCGACGGCTGACCCCGCCGCTGCTGCTGAAGGCCGCGTGGAGCGCCGGATCGACCGCCCACCTCACCGTGCGCGACGCCCGGGAGGCGGGCCGCGCCTGGCGGCTCGGCCGGTCCGTGATGGCCTCCTCCGCCGAGGAGGGATACGCCGAACTGCACGCCGCCGACGAGGGGGTGAGCGACTTCCTGCTGGAGGAGATCGTCACCGGCGGCACCCGGGGCTGGTTCGCCGATCCGGGCTGGGGCGACTACGTCAGCGTGGAGGGCATCGTCGCCGGCGGCGTCTACCACCCGCTGTGCCTCACCGGCCGGCTGCCGACCGTCCCGCCCTTCACCGAGCGCGCCAGCATCGCTCCGGCGGACCTGTCCGAGCCCCTCCAGCGCCGGATCGAGGCGGCCTCCCGCGCTGCCGTGGACGCGCTCGGTCTGGACACCTGCGCCACCCACACCGAGATCAAACTCGCCCCCGGCGGACGGGACATGTGGCTGATCGAGACCGCCGCCCGGTTCGGGGGCGTGATGACGACCCGGCAGGTGGAGGCCGTCTTCGGACTCGACATGATCGGCATGCTGACGCGCCAACTGCTCGGGCGGCCCGTCGCCTACCCGCCCGCCATGCTCACCGGCGCCGGGGGCAGCGGGGCCGCCGGGGCCGCCGGCTCCCTGGTGATCCTCGCCGCCGACCGCGCGGGCGAGCCCTGGAGCGAGCAGCCGCGCTGGGACTTCGACGCCGTGGACTGGACGGACCTGCTCAGCCCCGGCTCCACGATCGAACCGGTCCGGGAACGCAGCCTGCCCGCCGGCACCCCGATGCCCGCGTACGAGCGGGCCGAGGGCGCCAACACCATGGCTGCCCTGTGCTTCCTGACCGCCAGGTCGGCGGACGTCCTGGTGGCGGACTGCACCCGGATCATCGAGGCGCTGCCCAAGGCCCTGACCGCCCGCCTGACGACCGGAGCGGGCCGGTGACCGCCCGCCCCGGCGCGTCGGCGGGCGCCGCCGGCCCGCCGACGGACGAGGCGCCGAACGAGGCCACGAACGCGGCGCCGGACGGCGCGCCGCTCGGCACGGGGACCGACGCGATGCTCGGCACGGAGAGCGACACGGACACCGGCACGGAGAGCGACACGGACACCGGCACGGAGAGCGACACGGACACCGGCACCGAGACCGGTGCGGTGATCGGCGCCCGTCTCACCATGCCGCTCTTCGAACGGCTCTGCGGCACGCTCGGCGGCCATCCCTACGTCAAGGTCGTCGTCGACCGGCACAAGGCGCTGTGGCACATCCTCGACAGCGCCGTGCACCCGTTCCACGTCGACTACATCGCCACCACGATCGAGGGCCTGACCCTGGAAGAGCTCGACGCCGACCTCGACGGTTTCAACCGGAGCGTCTACCAGGACCCGGACCGGCGCTTCCTGCTCGGCGTGCTCTCCCTGCACGCCGGCGACCAGCCCAACCAGCCCGGCCAGGCCGACCAGCCCAGCCGGTCGACCGAGCCGTTCATGGTCCTGGAGACCACCGAGGCCGACACCATGGGCGCCGACCTGCTCACCGAGTTCCACCGCTTCGTCCGCGAGCACCTCGACCAGTCCCTCGCCCTGCTGGTGAAGCCGGCCAACCACGCGCAGGAGAACGCCCTGGCGGCCGTGCCCGAGAGCGTCCTGCCCCGGACCGGCTCGGACGCGCTGCTCGCCGCGCGGCCCTTCGTCCCGCTCACCCTGGGCTCGGCCACCGGCCGGCTGCGCGCCTTCGCCGACGCGGACGCGTACCGCGCCGCCCGGGCGGACCTCACCTGGTACGACATCGTGGCCATGCCGGTCGTCCCCGACGACATCCCCCGGCTGGCCGGCCTGGTCAACGCCCTGCCCACCACCCCGCTGTCGCACACCAACATGCTGGCCGCCGGCTGGGGGATACCCAACGCCATCGTGCGCGGCGCCCTCGACCGGATCGCCGCCGACGACCTGGACGGCGGCTGGGTCCGCTACGAGGTCGGCGCCGACGGCGTCACCATCGAGCGGGCCGAGGAGCCGGCCGACCTCACCCAGCCGGTCTGGCACACCCAGCGCATCCGGATCGACGCCCCCCGGGTGGAGGACGTGCCGATCGTGCCGCTCTCCCGGCTGCGCGCCGGGGACCGCCGCGGCTACGGCACCAAGGCGGCCAACCTGGGCGAACTCCACCACGTGCTGCGCCACGGATCGGCCCGGCTGACCGGCTACTACTCGGTGCCCCGCGCGCCGCGACCCGACCTGCTGGGCCACCTGGCCGGCCGGCTGGGCGTGGCCGCGGACGCCGACCTCGTCCAGGCGGCGGCGGACTTCCTGTCCCGGCACGTCAGCGCGCCCGAGGGGATCGCGGTGCCGTTCGCCGTCCAGCAGCGCTTCCTGGACTCCTCCCGGGCCGTGCAGCAGAGCATCGGCAAGCTGAAGATGGCGCTCGAACTCGGCGCGATGGACGCGGTCGACTCGGTCTGCGTCCAGCTCCAGCACCTCATCGTGGCCACCCCCGTCCCCGACGACCTGGTGCGGGCGCTGGACGCGCACGCGGTGCGCCACCTCGCCGGCGCCGGGCGGCTGGCGGTGCGCTCCTCCTCCAACGCCGAGGACCTGCCGGGCTTCTCCGCCGCGGGCATCTACGAGTCGCACACCAAGGTCACCGACCTGCCGGGCCTGCTCGACGCGATCCGCCAGGTGTGGGCCTCGCTGCTGTCGCCGCGCAGCGTCCGGCTGCGCCACGAGGCCGGCATCTCCCTGGACGACACGTTCATGGGGGTGATCGTCCAGCGCTACGAGCCGTCCCCGCTCGGTGGGGTGATGGTCACCTGCAACCCCACCAACCGGGCGGACTTCCGCAACGTCTACCTCAACTGCGCGCCCGGCTCGACCTCGGCGGTGGTCGACGGCACCGCGCTGCCGCTGCAGTACCTCTACAACACCGTGGAGGGCGGCGGCCGGACGCTCTCGCTCGGCGCCGCCGCCGAGGACCTCGACGCCGAGACCCGGGCACACCTCGGCCGGCTCGCCCTGGCCGGACGCCTGCTCCAGTCCCACTTCGCCGCGGACTACACCTTCGCCGCGCCCCTCGACGTGGAGTGGCTGCTGGCTCCCGGGGGCCGGGTCCACCTGCTGCAACTGCGCCCCTACAACGGCTGAGCGCACCGCGGAACCACCCCCGACGCGAAGGAAGGCAAGCTCGTGTCCCTGCTCGGCCGAGCCAAGCGCGGTCCCGCCGCCCCGCCCGGGGTCCGCCGGGTGGTCCGCCTGAACAACGGCTTCCAACTGCTGTTCAACCTGCTGTGGTGGATGCCGGTCTTCTACGAGTACCAGCGGCAGGCCGACCTGTCGGACAGCCAGATCTTCGGCATCCAGAGCGTCTACTACGTCGCCTTCTGCCTGCTGGAGGTCCCCACCGGCTTCATCGCCGACCGGATCGGGCAGCGGACCTGCCTGCGGCTCGGGGCCGCGGTGATGACGGCCGCCAACCTGGTGCCGGTGGCGCTGCCCTCCGCGACCGGCTTCCTACTGCACTTCCTGGCGATCGCCGCCGCCCGCTCCCTGGTCTCCGGTGCCTCCAGCGCCTACCTCTACGAGTACCTGCACGCCGAGGGCGCCGGAGGGCGCTACGTGCAGGCGGAGGGCACCGCGCGGGCCCTCGGCCTGTGGGCGAAGATCGCCTGCTGGCCGCTGGTGGGCGTGCTGATGAGTACGGTCCACCAGGCGCCCTACCTGCTGACCGCCGCCTGCACCCTCGGCTCGCTGGCCTGCGCCGCCGCGTTGCCGGCGCTGCCCCCGCCGCCCTCGGCGCCTCCGCCGGCCGCGGCCGCGGCCGGCGGAGGCTTCCTGGACTCCGTGCGTCAGGCGTGGAAGGTGCTGCGGACCTCCCGGGCCCTGGGACCGCTGATGGTCCAGGGCGTGGCGATCTTCACCCTGGCCCGGATCTGCCAGGTCAACCTGTTCCAGCCGCTGCTGCTGGCCAGGGCCGTCCCGGTCGCCGACCACGGCGCGGTGCTCTCCGCGATGACGGTGGCCGAGGCGCTGGGCTCCTCCCGGCCCGGCTGGATCCGGGCCAGGCTCTCGGACACCGCGGCCGTGACCGTGCTGAGCCTCGTGATGGCCGGATCGCTGGCCGCCACCGCCCTGTCCGGTGCGGCGGCGACCATCGCGTGGCTGTGCGTGTTCGCCGCCGCCACCGGCCTCGCCTTTCCGGTCCAGCGCTACCTGATCAACGCGGCCATCCCGCCGACCCCCTACCGGGCGACCCTGCTGTCCCTGGAGTCGATCATCGACCGCGGGGTGTGCGCCCTGGTGGCGCTCGCCGTCGGCGCCTACCTGGCGGCGGACCGGCTCGACGCGCTGCTCCTGCACGCCGCCCTGGGCACCTGCGTCCTGCTGGGCGCCGTCGCGGTGGCGCTGCGGCTGGTCCGGCGCCGCCCCGGTCCGGGAGCGGACACCGGCACCCCGTCGGACCGGGCGCTGTCCCGGTAGCCGCTCCACCGCGTCCGTCCCGGCAGTGTCCGTGCGGCGAACGGGCGGCGGGGGCGGCGGCGGGGCCGACCGGACGACCGGACGACCGGACGCCCGGGCCGGCCCGGGTCACGCCCCCGAGGGGCCGGTCCAGTCGGCCGGCACGTGGCCGAGGCGCACGCGCTGCGGGTGGTCGCCGACCGGCACGGAGACGGTCTTCTGTCCAGTCGCGAAGTCGATCGCGGTGACCTGGTCGGCGCCGCTCTCGGAGATCACGCAGGCCGTGCCGTCGCCGTTCACGGTGGCCCAGTACGGTTTCGAGGCGGGCACCAGCGGGCCCTCCTGGAGCGTGGCCCGGTCGACCACGGTCGCGTAGTCGTCCATGGTGCCGGCGACACAGAGCTTGTCACCGGCCGGGCTCATCGACAGGCCGTGGTGGCGCGAGTCGTTGACCCAGGTGGTGCGGTCCTCGCTGGTCGCGGGGTTCTTCGGCAGGGTCTTGACCCGGGTGATCCGGTCGGCGGCGACGTCGTACTCGACCAGGCCGTTGAAGAAGGACACCTGGAAGTAGAGCGTCGACCCGTCCGGGGTGAACGCCGCCGGGCGGATCGCGTCGGAGAGGTCCGAGCGGCCGGCGGCGTCCAGCCGCTCCCGCATGTCGATGACCCTGACCGGCGCGAACGTGTCGGCGTCGACCACGGTGATCCGGCGGTCGCCCTTCGTCCAGTCCAGCCACGGCGCGTCGAGGGCGGTGTTGACCTCGCCGATCGACATGTTCCAGATCCGCCGCCCGCCGTCGGTGAAGAGGTTCTCGTGGGGCTTGTCCCCGGTCGCGAACGAGCCGAGTTGCGCGCCGGTGCGGACGTCCAGCACATGGACCGTGTTGGAGGTGGAGGCGGAGACCGCCACGCGGGTGCCGTCCGGGGAGAGCGCCATGTGGTCCGAGCGGTAACCCGACACGGGAAAGCGCCAGTTGATCCGCCCGGTGGCGAGGTCGATGGAGACGACGTCGGCGAAGCTCGGGCGCGAGACGACCACCGCGGACCCGTCCGGGGTGGAGTACATGTCGTCGACGAACTGGTCGTGGCCCTCGCCCGGGCCCAGCCGGATGCCCAGGAAGTAGGCGAGTTTGACGGGGTTGAGGTAGATCTCGGTGAGCCGCTGGTCCTTGTCGGGGACGACGTTGACACGGCCGATCCTGGCCAGGTCACCGGTGGAGCGGATGACGTCCGCGGTGCCGTCCCAGTTGTTGCCGACGAACATCACCTCGCGCAGGGCGCGCACCTGCCCGGGCGCCGGCCCGGCCGTCGCGGCGGCCGGGGCGACGGCGGCGAGGGGTAGGACGAGGGCGGCCGCGAGGGCGCCCACGGCGGCCCTGACGGGCCGGGACCGGCGGGACGGGCGGGCGTCGGACGATAACGCGTGCGGGGACATCGCCGCTCCTTCGCGCAGACGCGCAGAGTGGGGGGTGGGCGTCGGTCGATTGCGTTACTCGACGGTAGGGAAGGCCCCCTCCTTCTGCCAAGACGTCTGCGCGCACCAATTAGGGAGGGCCACCGCCCGCAGGCGGTGGCCCGGCGCACTCGTCCTGCCCCGGGCCGGAGCCGCACGGCCGCCCCGCCCCCGGCACCCGGGCCGGTGCTCACGCCTCCCGGCGGCGGCGGAAGATGGCGCGGATCGCGAAGACGATCGCGACGACGAGCCCGACGGCGAACAGCACGATCAACAGGATGACGACGAGGACGGCTATGCCGAGCTTCTTGAAGAAGCCGCCCTTCTTCTTCTCCTTCTTGTCGTCGGCCGCGAGCGCGGCGGCCCGGGCCGAGCGGTTCTCGACCGGCTGCGCGACGGCGGGCGCCGCTCCGGCCCCCGCCCGGTCGACGCCGGACTCCGCGGGCCGGGCGACGGACCCGGCCGCGTGGACCGCGGCCGGCGCGGCCGCGGCGACGCCCGGCGAGCCCAGCATCAGGCCGGCCAGAACGAGGGCGGGGACGACTCTCGCGATGATGCGCGACTTCACTGTTCCTCCTGCTGTTTTCCATGGTGTCCTGCGGGCGCGGCTCTCGGCCTGGGCACGCCCCGTCAGAGGCGGGCGTCCGGACAGCGCCCGGTGGCACGACGTCAGGGAGCCTCCGCCACCCCGGCGGCGGCGCCCACCCGCGCCGCCGACGCGGTTCCGGCGGTCGGACCGAGCGGCGGTGCCGGCCGCAGAGTTCGCGCTCCGTCACGGCCGCGGTGCTCCCGGCTGCCGATCCGCGTGCGCCGACCGGCACCCCGGGCCAGGACGTGCCCGCCACCGACTCGGCCCTCCGGGCGGAGTCTGAGCGGTGAGACCACGGTCGCTTCCCCCGGAGAACTCGATCGGCACTGCGCCGGCACGGGCGCGTCGGTGTCGCCGCCAGGTCGCGCCTCGGCCGGGCCGGTTCGGCCCGCTGCCAGCCAAAATCTACAGGACTGTAGAGGATGGGTGAAACCGGCCGCTCCCGCCGAGGCCCTCACGGCGCCGCCCCGGCCGTGGTGGGCCGCTGAGGTGGGTTCAGCTGTACGACGGGGCACGGGGGTGTCGGCGGCCGCCGGCCCGAAGGGTCACGGCGTACGACGGAGGTGGGGAGCGGACCCAGGTCCGCCGCCGGGAGGGGGGAGTGGCGGCGGACCCTGGGAACCGCACGGGCGTCGCGCGCGGTCCCGACCGGTCCGGGGGGGATGGCCCCGATCGGGAGGCGCGACGCCCCGCGGCACTTCTGACCCCGATCGCGTGCGGCAAACCCCTGTACCGCGGTCGAGTTCGGAAACCGTCTGCCCGGCGCCGCGTCGCGGCGGGCGCCCGCCCTACCCGGTGCGACGCCGCTGGACGTGTCGGCCCGGCCGGTGAGCCCTGAGGGCAGGCCCCCAGGGCGCTGGACGCCTCCGCTCACCGGCGGGTAGAGCCGCAGGTGTCGGCGCCCCTGAAGTACGCGCCGTGGCAGGGGAGTCGGGCTTCGCCGGCGGCACCGGCAGAAGCTCGCGGCCGTCCCACGGCCCGCGGGCCGCGTCCCGCCCCGGGGGCCGTTGGCCCCGGCCGGGCCCGAGCCTAGGCTGTCCGCATGCATCCTCGCCTCGGTGAAGACCTCGCCCGACTGCCCGACCTCCTCGACGCGGTCGGCGATCGCGCCGCGCACGTGCTCGCGGGCCTCGCCGACCGGCCGGTGGTGACGCCCGGCGCGCCCGGGCCCGTGGAGCCGCTGCCCGACGAGGGGAGCGGCACCGACGGTGCGCTGAAGCTGTTCGCCCAGCGCTGGGAGCCGGGGTTCAGCGGCAGCGCCGGCCCCCGTTACCTCGGCTTCGTCACGGGCGGGGCGACCCCGGCCGCGCTCGCCGGAGACTGGCTGACGGCCGCCTTCGACCAGAACGTCAGCAACCGGACCGGCTCGGCCGCGGCCGACCTGGAACAGGAGACCATCGGCTGGCTCCGCGGCCTCTTCGGCCTCGGTGAGGCCCACGCGGGCGTCTTCGTCAGCGGCGCGACGACCTCGAACCTCGTCGGCCTCGCCGTCGCCCGTGAGTGGGTGGGCGAGCGGCGCGGCGTCAGCGTCACCCAGGACGGCCTCGCCGCCCTCGGGCCGGTCGACGTCCTGTCCGGCGCCGCGCATTCGAGCATCGGGAAGGCGCTGTCCGTGCTCGGACTCGGCCGGGGTGCCCTGCGGCAGGTGCGGACGATGGACGGGCGGGAGGCGGTCGACGTGGCCGCGCTCGCCGACGAACTCGCGGCCCTGGACGGGCGTCCGGCCGTGGTGGTCGCCAACGCCGGCACGGTCAACACCGTCGACTTCGACGACCTGCGGGCGATCGCCGCGCTGCGCGAGCGGTACCCGTTCTGGCTGCACGTCGACGCCGCGTTCGGCGCCTTCGCGGCGCTCTCGCCGGCCCACGCGCACCTGGTCGACGGTCTGGACGCGGCCGACTCGGTCTGCGTCGACCTGCACAAGTGGCTGAACGTCCCGTACGACGCGGCCGTGCAGTTCACCCGCCGCCGGGACCTCCAGGTGGCCGCCTTCCACAACGCCTCGCCGTACCTCGGCGCCCCGACCGGCGACCCGGACCCGGTGCACCTGGCCCCGGAGAACTCCAGGCGGCTGCGGGCCCTGCCGGCCTGGTTCGCGCTCACCGCCTACGGCCGGGCGGGCCACCGCGAGATCGTGGAGCGCAACTGCGCCGAGGCGGCCCGGCTGGGCGCGTCCCTCGCCGCGGATCCGGCCTTCCGGCTGCTCGCGCCGGTGCGCCTCAACGTGGTCTGCTTCACCCTCGCCGGGCGGCCCGCGCAGCAGGACGTCGACGTCCTGCTGCGCCGCGTCGCGGCCTCCGGGGAGGCGTTCCTGACACCGACGGTGTACGACGGGGTGCCCGCGGTCCGCGCCGCCTTCAGCAACTGGCGCACCACCGCGACCGACACCGACCGCGTCCTGGCGGCGCTGCGCGCGGCGGCCGGCGCGAGCTGACCGGCCGCGGTCGGGTGTCGGCGCCGGTGGTCCGCCCCCCGGTACCCGACGCCCCCGACACCCCGGAAGGCCGCGGCCCGTCCACCCCGGGCGGGGTGGACGGGCCGCGGCCTGTCGGAGGGGCGGATGCCTCAGCTCAGCTGGGTGGGGACGGGGCGCCGGCCGTCGAGGGAGGAGACGCCGATCGGGGTGAGGGCCTCGGGGAAGAGCTGGACGTCGGCGATCTGGCCGGCGGCGTACTCGCCGTAGGCGCCCATGTAGAGGCGGCGGCCGAGCTGCAGCGGACCGGTCGCGTTCCAGACCGTGCCCGCGTACTCGGCGGTGCCCGCGAGCGAGCCGTCGACGTAGAGGCGCAGGTCGGCGGAGTCCGCGTCGTAGACGCCCACCAGGTGGTACCAGGTGTTGGTCTTCGGGGCGAGGGCGCCGGTGGTGGGCCCGTAGGCGCTGGTGAAGGCGCCGGCGGTGTCGTCGGCGTGGGCGTGGCCGAAGGCGAACGCGTGGGCGCCGCTGGAGTAGTAGAGCTGGAGGGCGTTGGCGCTGGTGCCGGACTGCGAGACGAAGGTGGAGTTGGCGGTGAGGCTGGTGAGCCGCACCCAGGCGGACACCGTGTAGCCGCGGCTGGTGTCCACCGCCGGACCGGCGGCCGCCGCGTACGCGGTGGAGCCGTTCAGGTTCAGGACGCCGCCGCGGGCCGGGTCGGTGCCGAGGGCGGCGCCGCCGTTGAGGGTGAGCGCACCGGTCGGGCGGACGCTGTCGGCGGTGCCGTCCAGCTTCCACCAGGCCGAGGGCTGGCGGACGTTGCCGATGCCGACCGGGTTCCCGAACTGGGCCAGGCCGCCGGCCGGTGCCGCGCCGGGGTACTCGGTCAGCCGGCCGGAACGGGAGCCGGCGTAGAGCGCCGGGTACCCGGTGCCCTGCACGTCACCCGGGGAGGCGACGGTCGGGGCGTCCCGGTCGCCGACGCCGAGCGGCAGCACCTTCTGCGCGGCGGGCAGCACGTTGCCGGTGGTGGCGGCCCACTTCTGGTCGGCGATGTTCATGCAGTCGTAGATGATCACCTGGGTGCGCGGGTTGCGGTTGCTCGCCGGGTCGGCCAGGCAGCGGCCGGACTGCGGGTTCTTCAGCGTGCCCGGGTACGGTCCGGGGGCCCACTGCTGGGCGCCGGTGTTGTTGCACTGGTAGAGCTGCACGAGGGTGTTGTTGGCGGTCTCGCCCTTCTGCACGTCCAGGCACTTGCCGAGCGCGTGGATGCTGCCGTCGGCGCCGAGCGCGAACTGCTGCGCGTCGGTGCCGTTGCAGGTGTACATCTGGGCCGCGGTGCCGTTGACGGTCTTGCCGCCGGCGATGTCCAGGCAGAGGTTCTTGTTGGCGGTGTCCAGCACGCCGGAGACCAGCGGGGCGTGGGTCGGCGCGGCGATCTTCGTGGTCGGCAGGCCGGCGTCGAAGGTCAGGGGGAAGCTGCTGACCGCGCCGGTGGCGTTGTCCCGGGCCCACAGGGTCGGCACGCCGCCCACGGTGCCGGGGGCGAGCAGCGTGGTGCCGGACCAGTCGCCGGTGCCGATCCGGACGCCGGCCCCGAGGTTGCAGCCGGCCTGGAACGTCCCCGGGTAGTACCAGAGTTCGCCCTTGTCGACGGTGACCAGGTCGGGGGCGTCGGCGAACTGGGCGAGCTTGCCGGGGGCGAGCAGCTGGGTGACGTTCTTCCAGGTGCCGTCCGATCCCTTGGCCGGGCAGGAGGAGGAGTTGCGGATCGGGATCACGTTCTGGGTGAGCGTGAAGTGCCCGGTGACGCCGCCGGGGGTGACGGCGTCGTTCTGGTAGAGGTACAGCTCGTGGGTCGCCTTGGAGTAGGCGAACAGGTCGTCGACGTTGGTGCCGGTGGCGGTGCCCCGGTGGGCGACCAGGTAGTTGTCCCACCCCGTGCCGTCCGGGCTCTGGGCCTTGGCGGAGGCGCTGACGGGCGGTCCGGCCGGGTCGGCGTTGCCGCGGACCAGGACGAGGTCGCCGTCGGTGGTCGGGGCGAGCAGGTCGGGCACCGCGTCGCCGTCGGCGTCGCCGGCGGTCACCTTGGTGGCCGGGTTCCAGGGCGCGAAGAAGCTGTACTGGCCGACGGTGCCCTGGGTGTTGCCGGCGTTGTCGACGGCCCGGACGAACAGGGTGTGGGCGCCCCACTGGGCGGCGCTCAGCACGATCGGGACGTCGCCGGTGGCGCTGCCGCCGGTGGTGGGAACGGCGTTGACCGCCGCCGCGCCGTTGGCCGGGATGTTGGCGTCCAGCGAGTACTCGAAGCGGTCGATGCCGCTGCTGACGCAGCTGCCGCGGGTGCAGCCGGTGGGCGTCGGGTCGTTGGAGGTCACCGTGATCTTGATTCCGGTGTCACCGGCGTGGCCGGTGGGCGCCTTGTCGCCGCCGAGCGGCGGGAAGACCGGGGAGTCGGTGAAGGACGGGATGCTCGGCGCGCTTAGGTCGGTCTTGAAGTAGCAGTTGGCGGTCCAGCCGCTCGCCAGGGTGCCGTCCTCGGCCTTGACGTGCCACCCGTACTGGTGGCCGTCCGCGACCTTGAAGCCGATGTTGACCCGGGTGGTGCCGCCGTTGCTGACCCAGCCGCTGACCGGGGCGCCCTTGTCGGTCGAGCCGCCGTCGGCGGCCGCCGTCTTGGTGTCCCAGACCTCGTACCGGGCGCGCAGGTTGACCCCGCTCATGTCGGTGGTGAGGTGGGCGTTGAGGGTGATGTCGGAGGCGTCCCCGGCCAGGCCGGACTGGCCGATCCAGCCGTCGGCCGCGCCGGCGCAGCCGTTGCTCGCGGGGGCGCGGGTGGCCGGGGTGGTGCCCAGGTTGTCCGGCGTCTCCGGGGCGATGTCGAACACCGTGGTCAGGTACGGGTTGTTGGCGAAGCGGACGAAGTCGTTGTTGCTCGTCGACTTGGACTCGTTGCCCCAGAGCCCGAAGGTCCAGCTGTCCTTGACCCCGGAGAGCTTCCTGATCTGGCCGGTCACGTCGAAGTTGACGTCGTGGTTGCCGCACTTCTGGCTGATGTTGGAGCTCTTGACCTGCTGGGTGCCGCCGATGTAGCCGTCGCCGGTGATGTCCGGCTGGTTGTTCCAGCTGGTGGAGCCGCTGATCGGGGTCACCGTCGCGAGCCGGACACCGGTCTCGTTGTCGCAGTCGAAGGAGGCGCCGTAGGTCGAGGTCAGGTGGACCACCGACTTGGAGATCACCATCTTCTTGTCGAGGCCGGCGATGTTCAGCTCGTAGTAGGCGCGGTTCAGGCCGAAGCAGTCCTGCCAGCGCTGGTAGCCGACGCCCTCGCCGTTGTCCTGCGCGTCGTCGTACGGGCTCTGGCTCGCGCAGCCCTCCTTGACGGTGACGAAGTGGCTCTTCTTGCTGGTGATCGGGCTGGTGTACGGGTCGATGTACAGCGGCCAGACGGTGTCGGCGCCGCGGAGCAGGCCGGCGTCGGGGACCAGCGTCAGGGTGTCGGCCGCATGGGTCACCGCGATCCGCTTGACCTGGGCGGAGCTGCCCGGTTCCTCGGGAGTCGACGCCGTGGCGGGGGCGCCGTCCGCGGGGGCCTCCGCCTGCGGTGCGGTCTTCGGCGCCGCCTTCGCGGCCGGGGCCGGGTCCGCGGCGGCCCCGGCCGGGGCGGTCGTCGCCGAGTCCCACATCAGCGGGGTCGGCGAACGGAAGACCGCGCTGCCGTCGGGCGCGGTGACCGCGACCCGGCCGTCCTGGTCGGTCGTCAGCGACAAGCCTCCGCCGACGGAGGTGGTCAGCTTGAGCGAGGCGAGCGCGGGGTTGGCGGCCGCGGCGGCGTCGCGCACGATCAGGACCTCGTGGAAACCGCCCTGGTCGGTGCTGGTGACCTTGAGGTCGACGCCCGGCAGGACGCCGTCGTAGCGCGCGGTGCTGCCGTTCACCACGGGAGCGGGGAGCGGGAACGGGAGGGTGTAGGAGAGCCGTCGCCCGTCCGGGTCGGTGAGGGTGGCCAGTGGCCCGTCGCCCCCGCCGGAGAGGGCCAGCCCGGAGGGGGTGGCCGCGGGGGAGAGGGTGCCGTCGCCGTTCCTGGTCAGCGTGGCGTCGACGTCCCTCCAGTGGCCGTCCTCGCGCACCCGGGCGGGCTGCAGGTGGGTGGTGGCGGTGAAGGTGCCGTCGGCGTTGGCGACGGTCCGCGAGGTCTCGGTGGTGAGGCTGTCGACGGTCACCGGCCGGCCGGTGCGCGCGGCCTCGGCCTTGGCGGCCGCCAGCGGCGAGTCGGCGGCCGGGCCCGTCGTCGTGCTCGCGGATCCGGCGGTCGGATCGTCCGCGAGCGCCGGTCCGGCACTGCCGAGCAGCAGGCCGGTGACGGCCGCCGACAGCGCCAGACGGCGTGTCAGTGTGCGCGCCGGATTTCTCCGGACGCGGAGGTGCTCCCCCATGGATCGCCCTTTCAGGGACCGGAGGCGGACGAACCCGGGCGCCGTTGTGTTCCTCGTCACAGAACGGACCCCCGTGGCCCCCCGCCACGTGTCGGAATTGCGGTCTTTACTCACCCCTGGCGCCGCCTGTGAAGACTCTTTGGGGTCTGTGTGACGGATGGGGACAGAGTGACTGCTGGGGAAGGGTATTGCTCTGACCCTGCCATGGCAATACGGTTCCGGTCGGCCGAACGTGCCGTCAGCTGGTGATTCGTCAGTTCACCGGCTCTCTGATGTGCCTTCAGGGGGAATACGCATGCGCGCAGGACCGCGCGGAATTCGAGGTGCCCGGAAACGGGCCTGGATGGAACGGGCGACCGTCGCGATAGCGACGGCCGCCGTCTTCTCGTTGGCGACCCCGCTCGCCGTCGCCGACGTCGTCGGCGGCTATCAGTACACGGACAAGCTCTGGGGCGCGGACCCGCTCCCCGACCAGGCGAAAGTCCCGGGCAGCCCGGTGAGCGGCCGGGGGGCGGTCGTCCCGGCCCCCGCGATCCCGCCCGGTGCCCGTGAGTTGGTCCCGCACGTGGTGAAGCCCGTGCAGTGGCCGGCGGCCGCGACCGCCACCGTCGACCTGGGGAACACCCCCGAGGTGCGCAGCCTGGCGGCGCCCGCCGGGAAGGCGAAGGCCGGCAGCCTGCCGGTCTCGGTCTCGCCCGCCGCCCCCGTGGCGCTCGGTGCCCGGGCCAAGTCCCTGGCGCCGTCGGTCGCCCCGCTCAGCGCCGTCTCCTCGGTCCGGGTGGACCTCGCCGACCGGGGCCGGGCCAAGCGGGCCGGCGTGGACGGCCTGCTGGTCGGCCTGGACCGGGCCGACGCCCGCGCGGAGAGCGGCAGCGTCGCGGTCTCCCTCGACTACGGCGGCATCGAGCAGGCGTACGGCGGTGGTTGGGCCTCCCGGCTGCAGCTGGTGGCGATGCCCGCGTGCGCGCTCACCACCCCGCAGCTCGCCGCCTGCCGCACCCGCACGCCGATCGAGGCGGTCAACGACCCGGTCGGCCGGAAGCTGAGCGGTACGGTCGTGCTCGCGGCGGCCGGTGGCGCCGCCGGCCGCGCTTTCGGACTCGTCGTCGATCGGCC
>NZ_JBEPAA010000098.1:0-26176 GCF_040298365.1 Kitasatospora sp. NPDC001603 | reverse complement strand
GCAACAACGGCTCCAACGCGGGACCGCGACGGCGCACCGGCGCATCCGGAGAATCACTCATGCAAGATCTAACGACGGATCTCCGGCGCAGGACACTAGGGCCCGGGGCGGACTATTGGCATGCTGATCACATTAACGATCTATGCTGACCGGGTTCACGATCTCTCCCCGTGTTCTCCGCTCACGAAGCAGGTTCGCTTGATGAAGTTGCCCAAGGTGTCCGCCGTCCTGGCCGCGGCCGCGCTCGCTCCCACCGTGCTGTTCCCATCGATGGCGTCCGCCGCCGAGCAGCCGGCGCCGGCCGGGGTGTCCGGTCCTGACACGGTGTCCGACGCCGTGGGTGACCATGACTCCCAGGAGGCGTTGGACCGTGCCGAGGTGCAGCGGATCCTGGCGGACAAGGAGTCGGGGCCGGGTGTTCGGGAGGCTGCCGAGAAGGCGCTCGCCGGTACCGCCGCCGACCTGCGGCACTTTCTCACGGTCGAACTGGAGCAGCAGCGCCGGGGTGACAACCAGGTGAAGGTCGCCCAGTTCTACAACACTGGCGGACCCGCGATGCGTAAGGCCGTCGTGGCCGCGCTCAACGGCACCTACGACGACATCCTCAGGTTCCTGAAGGAGGGCCAGTACACGGCCCGAGCCGAGGACGAGGACCGTGCCGAGGTGGAGCGGATCTTGGCGGACAAGGAGTCGGGGCCGGGTGTTCGGGAGGCTGCTGAGAAGGCGCTCGCCGGTACCGCGGCGGATCTGCGGCACTTTTTTGAGGTCGAGCTGGCGCAGCAGAGCTGGGCCGACAACAAGGTGAAGGTCGCCCAGCTTCTCAACACTGGTGGACCTGCTGTGCGTAAGGCTGTCGAGGTCGCACTGTGGGGTTCGGCCGAGGAGGTTCTCAGGTTCCTGAAGGAGGGCCAGTACGTGGCCCGGGCCGAGGACGACCGGGCCGAGATCCTGACGATCCTCGCGGACAAGGAGATCGGCCCGAGCGTCTATGAGGGGGCGCAGAAGGCCCTGGACGGCACGCCCGCCGACCTGCGCCGCTTCCTGGAGGACGGTCTCGCTAACGCTCGCGCGACCGACAACCGGGTGAAGGTCGCGCAGATCCTGTCGGTCGGTGGTCCCGCGGTCCAGAAGGCCGGGGTCGCCGCGCTGAAGGGTTCCCCCCAGGATGTCGTCGCCTTCCTGAAGGAGGGCCAGTACACGGCCCGTGCCGAGGACGAGGCGAACGCGGCGGTCGCTGCCAAGCCGACCACTGCGCCGGTGCAGCAGCCGGACCAGGCCCAGAACACCGGCACCGGGCGGAGCCAGCCCTCCGGTCAGGGCGTCCAGCCCGCCGCTGCGGTGGGCCCCGTCGGAAGCCCGGCCCCGGCTGCGGCGCCTGCCCGGGTCGCCGGCACCACCACCGGCACGGCCGCGGTCTCCGGTCAGCTCGCCGCGACCGGGGTGGACGAGGGCCTCGGCTGGGAGGCCGGCGGCGCCGCTGCGGCCGTCGCCGCCGGTGCCGCCCTGGTGGCGCTCTCACGTCGCCGGCACGTCGCCGACAGCTGACCGCGACCCCGGACACCCTGGTGCCCCCGGCCGTTCGGTCGGGGGCACCTTGTGTCTGACGTCCGGCTGGTCCTGGCCCGGCGGGCGGAGGCTGCGCTTGGTGGTTGCTACCGGCGTGGGCCGGCGGCCGGGGAGTGAAGGCCGGCCGTTGACCGTGAGGGAGTGGCCGTGCCCCGAACGGTCCGTGGCCGCCCACCTACGCGCGGTTCCTCGCGCGGGGCGGCGGACGCCGCATCACCGGGCGGGTGCCCGGTGATGCGGCGGTCCTGCGCCTACGAGCGGTGCGCCGGCCGACAGGTCTGGCCTGTCCCGCCTGCGCCCTGCGCCCTGCGTTCGGAGGGGTTCTGTCCCGGGGGCCGCGGGCTTGTTCTACAGGAGGGTCCAGCCTTCGTCGGCGGGGTCGACGGCCCAGAGGGTGTTGTTGGTGTCGCGGATGTAGGTGACGAGGTGGTGGTCGGCGGGGTCTTCGACGGTGTGGGGCTTGGTGTCGGGGGCCATGACGGTGCCGGCGGGGGTGCGGTCGTACTGGGTCCAGCCGTCGCCCTGGCCCTGCGGTTCGAAGGAGTTGAGGTAGTTGTCGGGGCCGTTGACGTGGACGACGACGACGATGTGCCCGTTCAGGGGGTTGATGGAGGCGATGGGATCGGTGGCGGCCTTGGGGCCGTGGTCGAGCCAGCCCGCGCCGAGGGGGTCGACGGACCACAGGTGGT
This sequence comes from Kitasatospora sp. NPDC001603, assembly GCF_040298365.1. Lineage (NCBI taxonomy): Bacteria > Bacillati > Actinomycetota > Actinomycetes > Kitasatosporales > Streptomycetaceae > Kitasatospora > Kitasatospora sp. NPDC001603. Next base: position 23,921 of record NZ_JBEPAA010000098.1, on the reverse strand, counting down.
GCGCGGTGTCGCGGATGTAGGTGGTGAAGTGCCCGTTGACGGGGTCGACCACGGTGCTGGGGACGGCGTCCGGGGCCATGACGGTGCCCGAGGGCGTGGGGGTGAACTCGGTACGGACGCCGCCGCGTTCGTCGATGGAGTTCAGCCGGTTGTTCGGGCCGTTGAGGAAGACGACGACGTGGCCGTCGTTGGGGTTGATCACAGGGGAGGGGTCGGCGGCGGCGATCGGGCCGAGGTCGTGCCATCCCTCGCCCGCCGGGTCGACGGACCACAGGTGGCTGTCGGTATCGCGGATGTAGGTCACGAGGTGGTTGTCGGCGGGGTCCACGACGGTGCGCGGCACGGCGTTCGGGGCCAGTACGGTGCCCGAGCCGGTCACCGTGAACTGGGTCCACCGGGCGGCCTGCTGGTCGTAGGACCAGAGCCGGTTGTTCGGCCCGTTGACGTAGACGACGATGTGTTGGTCGGCTGGGTTGACCACGGCGGTGGGGGAGCCGGCGGCGTAGGCGCCGAGGTCGCGCCAGCCCTCGCCCTTGGGGTCGACGGACCACAGGTGGTTGACGCTGTCCTGGACGAAGGTCACCAGGTGCTTGTCGGCGGGGTAGGCGATCGTGAACGGCGACCCGGCCAGGACAGACCCGGACGGCGTCGTGTGACGGGTCTTGTTCACCCAGGTGCTGAGGTCGTCGGTGCGGGTGCTGGAGGCGCCGGTGCGGGTCTCGGTGGCGGGTGTGCCGAGGCAGCCGCCCTGCCAGGAGCGGGAGGCGACGGCGACGAGTTCGGCCCGGCCGTTCGTCTCGCGCAGGAGCGGGGCGCCGGTGTCGCCCTTGCAGACGGCCGCGCCGTTCGTGCCGGTGGTGTCGATCGCGGTCGGCCGGGCGGCGTCGAGGGTGAAGGTCCCAGTGTGGAGCTTGTTGGGGACCCACTCGGTCTTGGTGCGGCCGTAGGCGGGCATGCGCATGCTCTGGCCACTGGTGGGTGCGGTGGTGGCGAGGGGGAGGGTGGGGATGCCGTCGACGGGGGTGGCGAGGCGGGCCATGACGAGGTCGCGGTCCTGTCGGGGGACCAGTTCGACGATGTCGGCCTGCTGGCCGGCGCCGGTGGTGAGGTCGGTGCGGCCGACGGTGGCGGTGGTGCGCCACTTCGGTGCGCCGGCGGCGAGGTTCTGCGGTTGGGCGGGGTCGTCGGCGAAGCAGGACGCCGCGGTGATGATCCAGTTGCGGTCGACGAGGGCGCCGGTGCAGGCACGGAAAGTGTCACCGATCGCGATTTTGGCGGTGAAGGCGTACGTGCCGTCGGCTGCCGGGTCGGCGGAGACGGCGACGGCCGGTGTGCTCAAGCCGGCGGTGAGGGTGCCTGCGGCGACGCTGATGGCGAGGAGGCCCGCACGCCAGGTGCGGGTTGAGGTGGTGCGAGACATGATGCGGTTCCCTGAAGCCGGATGCGGATGGTGGTTTGCGGGGGCCCAGACCGTGTTGGTCTGGGCCCCCGCAAGCCGCGAGGTATGGGGGTCAGCCGGCGGTGGCGGCGGTGAGGGCCTTGACACCGGCGGCGCCGCCGGGGACCTCGCTCCACTCGGTCCAGCGGCCGGCGTTGTAGTCGGCGTCGCGCTGGTAGACCTTGTAGTCCTCGTTGATGGCGATGACGTGGACGACGTTGTTCTCGGCGCTGCTGGTGATAGCCCTCAGCTTGTTGTCGCTGACCTTGCTCCAGGCGGGGTCCCAGTGGCCGGCGTCGAAGTTCCCGTTGGTGGTGTAGAGGGAACCCTCGGAGCCGATGATCTGCAGATCGACGATGTTGCCGCGGGCACTGGCGGTGATGTCCTTGACGCCGACGGCGTTGCCGGGGATCTCACCCCACGCGGTCCAGCCGCCGTCGAGGTTGTTGTCGCGGGTATAGACCCGGCCGTCCTCGTTGACGGCGAAGACGTGGATGGCGCCGTTGGCGGTGGTGGCGCTGGTGACGGCCTTCAGATTGTTGGTGTCGACACGCTCCCACGAGGGCCTCCAGTAGCCGGCCGCGTAGTCGACGCCGGTGCTGTAGAGGGAGCCGTCGGAGCCGATGATCTGCAGGCCGACCATGGTGCCGCGGGCGGTGGCGGTGATGCCGCTGACCCCCGCCGCGCCGCCGGGGACCTCACCCCACGGCGTCCAGGTGCCGCCGACCTTCCCGTCCCGGGTGTACACATGGCCGTCGTAGCCCACGACGAAGACGTGGAGAGTGTCGCCGATGGCGACGGTGTCGACAGCGGCCAGCGCACCGCTGGTGACCGGAGACCAACTTCCGCCCGCCCTGGGGCCCACGACCGTGTCCCACAGCGTGTCGTTGGCCCCGATGACCTGCACGTGGGTACCTGCCTGCACGTCCGCCGTACGCAGCCGCAGCTCCGCTACCCACGCGCTGAGGTCGTCGGTGCGGGTGCTGGAGGCGCCGGTGCGGGTCTCGGTCTCGCCGAGGCAGCCGCCCTGCCAGGAGCGGGAGGCGACGGCGACGAGCTCGGCCTTGCCGTTCGTCTCGCGCAGGAGCGGGGCGCCGGTGTCGCCCTTGCAGACGGCCGCGCCGTTCACACCGGTGGTGTCGATCGCGGTGGGCCGGGCGGTGTCGAGGGTGAAGGTCCCGGTGTGGAGCTTGGTGGGGACCCATTCGGTCTTGGTGCGCCCGTAGGCGGGCATGCGCATGCTCTGGCCACTGGTGGGTGCGGTGGTGGCGAGGGGGAGGGTGGCGATGCCGTCGACGGGGGTGGCGAGGCGGGCCATGACGAGGTCGCGGTCCTGACGGGGCACCAGTTCGACGATGTCGGCCTGCTGGCCGGCGCCGGTGGTGAGGTCGGTGCGCCCGACAGTGGCGGTGGTGCGCCACTTCGGCGCGCCGGCGGCGAGGTTCTGCGGTTGGGCGGGGTCGTCGGCGAAGCAGGACGCCGCGGTGATGATCCATTTACGGTCCACCAGCGCGCCGGTGCAGGCGCGGAACGTGTCACCGATCGTGATCTTGGTAGTGAAGGCGTAGGAGCCGTCAGCCGCTGGGTCGGCTGCGACGGCGCCGGCCGGCGTGCCGGCGAAGGTGCCGAGTGTGCCGACGGCCAGGGCCGCGGCGAGCAGGCTCGTCACCCGGGCGCGGGGCGAGGTCTTGCGAAGCATGAAGTGGTTCCTAGGGTGCTAGGGAGAGAGCGCGGGGGGCGGACTGTCAGCCGGTGACACGCAGTTCGACGACGGTGGTCGGCGCGCTACTGACCCCTTCGCCGACGCCCTTGAAGCCGTCCTTGGGGACGTCGAGCGTCTGTGTGGTGCCGCCGGCGGTGAGGCTCGCACGCAGGGACCGGCCGCTGGTCTGGACAGCGAACACGTCCGCCAGCTCCAGGGCGAGGAAGCCGGTCGTGGTGTCGGCGGCGAAGCAGACCTTGTTGTCGGCGTTGCCGGGGGCGCGGGTCCAGATCTGGATTTGGGATGGGCCGGAGCAGTCGGCGAGGGTGACGTGTCCGTCTCCGCGCAGGAGCTTGACGTTGATGATGCCGTTGGCGCCGGGGTAGGCGAAGTCCTCGAGGGCCAGAGGCGCGGTCGCAGCGTCGGCCGCCGTCGGCGGGGTCGGCGGTGCGGTGTCGGCCGCGGCGAGTACGGATACGCAGGCCGTGATGCCCACAGCCGCGCCGAGCGCTGTGAGCAGGCCGCGGGTGCGGCGTTTCATCCGGGTCCTTCCGAAGAACGGGCCGCCTGGGTTGCGGCTGTCGCGGGCTGTGCGGTGGGTCAGCTGGTTCGCAGCTCGACCAGCGCCGCCGGCTTCTGGCCGAGCCCTTCGGCCACGTTCTGCTGGGTGTCCTTGGGCACGTCGACCGTCGTCGTGACGCCGGCGTCGGTGGTCAGCCGGGCGCGTACGTCGTAACCCGCTGTGCGGATGATGAAGGTCTTCGGCAGTTCGAGGGCCAGGAACCCGGTGGTACCGGTGACCCGGAAGCAGGCCGCAGGGCCGGCGCCGTCGACGGCGCGGCTGAACAGCTGGATCTGGACATCGGTGTAGCAGTCGGCGAGGACGATATTCCCGTCCCCGCGCAGGAGCTTGAGATTCGGGAACGGCGACGCCCCGGGGTAGGTGAAGTCTTCGATTACGGGCGGGGCGGCGGAATTACCCGCAGGGGTGCTATCGGCCGAGGCGACAGTGGAGGCGCCGATCGCGAGAACGGCCGCGAGGCAGGCGATAACAATCTTCCAACGTATACGAGTCTTCATCTGCAACCTTCTTCGGGTTCTTCGGCGCAGGCATGCCTATCCCTGCGGTGGTGTCCGAACTGGGGTGATCAGCACGGAAGGGCGAGCCGGCCGTCGAAGTCAGGCCTGGCCACACGACGCGAGAGTCTAGGGCATCGGTCGGACAAGCGACCGTCATGTCCGTTCTTCGCCGGGACGTTTGAGGTGATGTGACCGCAAGTGAATTGTGCATATCGCGGACAAAACCATCCATTAGGGGTGTCCGCATTCCGATCTTCTGTTCCTGATTCAACGTGTTCCTGGCGGGCGGCACTTCGCCATGGCATGGCCTTCCAACGGGATCGGCTGACGCTCCATCAGGTGTTGTCTTGTCGGTGTCCGGCATTATGCTCTCGCAGGCGCCGGGTGAGCCGGTGCGAGGGCTAATCAAAAGGGGTTGCTGGTGGGCATATCGTCGATTCGCAAACGGAGGGCTCGAGGAGCTCCGTTGCGCGGGCTGAGCCTTCGACTGTTGCCATTGGCATTGCTCGCCGGCCTGCTGGGCACGGCTCCGGCCTTCGCGGCCGGGCAGGACGCCGGCACGCCACCGGGTGCTTCGCGGGTCACCGATCGGGCCAGGGTGCTCAGCTATTGGGAGGCTGGGGAGTCGGGGGTCAGGGCGGCAGCGGAGGCCGCGCTGCTCGGATCGGACGCGGATGTGCGTCTCTTCCTCGAGAGCGGGCGTGCCGCGGCGCAGGTGAAGGACGATCAGGTCGCGGTGGCGCAGATCCACGCGCTGGCCGGCCCGGGGGTGCAGGAGCTGGCCGAGAAGGCGCTGCTCGGCTCGGCCGACGACCTGCAGGCCTTCCTCAGTGGCGGCTACCGGCAGGCGCTGATCAAGGATCAGCAGGTGCAGGTCGCGCAGTCGATGAACGGTGCCGGCGCGGGGGTGCGCAAGGCGGCCGAGACGGCGCTGCTCGGTTCGGCCGACGACCTGCGGGCGTTCCTGGCGGAGGGCCAGTACACCGCCAGGGAAGCGGATGACCGGGTGAAGCTGGTCCAGATCCTCAGCGAGGGAGGGCCGAACACGCAGGCCGCCGCACGTCTGGCGCTCAACGGCTCGATCGTCGACGTGCGCGAGTTCCTGGCGGTGGGCCAGCACGTGGCACGCGCCCGTGACGCCGAGCGTACGACGGTCGCGCAGCTGGTGCAGCAGGCCAAGGACGCCTCCGCGCAGGCGGTGCGGGAGACCGAGGCCGCGAAGACCGCCTCCGCCCAGGCGGTGGCGTCGTCGAAGTTGGCGAAGGAGGCCGCGGCCCGGGCCGCCGCGGAGACCGAGGCGGCCGGCGCGGACCGGGCTATGGCCGGTGCGGCGGCGGAGCGCGCGGCTCAGGCCGCGGAGCAGGCGGGGACCGCCGCGCAGAGTGCCGCGCAGTCGGCGCGGTCGGCGACCAACGCCGCTCGCACGGCCGCCGCGGCGGCCTCCCAGGCCGCGTACGCTGCCGCCGGTGCGGCGCAGGCCGCCTCTCGGGCGCGCAGTGCCGCGGCCTCGGCGGCGGTGAACCGGGACAAGGCCGGGGATGCCACGCAGGCCGCGCTGGAGGCGCGCGCTGCGGCGGAGAACGCCCTCACCGCCGCTCGGTCCCTGGACGATGCCATCGTCGCGGGCAACGCGAGTCAGGTCGCGGTGGGAGCGGCGGCCGGCGCCGGTGCTGACGCGAAGGACGCTGCCGCGTCGGCCGAGCGGGCCGGAGGGTTCGCCGAGAAGGCCGGGGTCCAGTCGGCCCGTGCCAAGCAGGCGGCGGCCTCGACCCGTCGTCATGCCGAGGAGGCGGCCCGGGCCGCCAACGCCGCCAAGTCGCTGGTGTCCGAGGCCGTCCTGTTCGCCACCGCTGCCAAGAGTCTCGCGAACTCCGCCGCCGGCCACGCGCAGGCCGCGGCGCAGGCCGCCGATGAGGCGGCGCAGCACGCGGGCGAGGCGGCCACCGCTGCCCAGAACTCCAAGATCCACGCGGATCAGGCGCAGGTTCTGGCGGACGAGGCGCAGGCCGCTGTCGAGCAGGCGGGCAAGGTTCAGGACCTGGCCAGGCGGACCGAGGCGGAGGACCTCACGGCCCGCACCGCCGCCGCGACCGACCGGGCGATCGACGCCCGCGCGGCCTACGACGACGCGGGCAAAGAAGCCGGCGATGCCGTGCAGCAGGCCCGCCTCTACCAGGACGAGGCTGACCGCCTGGCCGCGGCGGTCCTCCAGCCGAACGCGGATACCGCGCAGATCGCCACCGACGGGCGCAAGCTCGCCCTGCTGTCGCTGAAGATCTCCGGCCCCTGGGACGCCGCCGCCGCGCGGACCGCTCTCTCCGGTTCCGACAGCGCCGTCCTGGAGTACGTGCGCACCGGTCGTGCCAAGGCGCTCCAGCTCGACGAACGCGAGCGCGTGGCAGACCTCGCCGCCGGCTCCGAGATGCCCGCAGTCCGCTCCGCCGCCGCCCAGGCACTCACGGGCGACGCGGCTGCGGTGACCGCCTTCCTGACCACCGGCCAGTTCCAGGCCGCCGTCAAGGACTACCAGGTCGCCGTGGCGCAGTCCATGAACGACGCCGGACCCGGCGTGAAGGCCGCAGCGGAAACTGCGCTCATGGCGGGCACCGTTCAGGCCCTGCGCGACTACCTCGGCCCCGGCCGGTTCAACGCCCAGCTGGCGGACGACAAGGTTCACGCCGCCCAGTTGCGCAACGGCGCCGGCCCCGAACTCGAGGCCGCCGCCCGCGTCGCCCTCGAAGCGCCTCCGCAGATCCTGCGGGACTTCATCGAAACCGGCCAGTACACGGCCCAACGGAAAGACCAGCTCGCCGCCGCCCACATCGCGGACGTGCAGCGGCTGATCGCCGAGGGCGCCGCCGTCACCGCCTACGCCCAGCAGAGCGCCGCCGAGGCAGCCCAGGCCGCCGCCGTGGCCAAGGGCGCGGCAGGTGACGCCGCCACAGCCGCCGGCCAAGCTCAAGAAGCGGCCACCAGGGCCGCCGGCTACGCGGCCCAGGCCACCGACAAGGCCAAGTCGGCCGAGACAAGTGCCGCTCAGGCCGCCCAGGCATCCAAGGCCGCCAATGAGGCGGCGGCCACGGCCGACCACGCGACCGCCAGCGCCCGCTACTCCGCCCAGCAAGCCCAGAACTCTTCGGGCCGGGCACGTGCATCGGCTAGCAGCGCCTACGCGGCGGCGTCGGCCGCGCGGGCCTCGGCCGACGCCGCGGGCAGCGACGCCCGGACAGCGGCGCAGGCCGCGGCGGCGGCGTTCGATACCGCCGCGGTCCACGCCGTGGAGGAAAGCAAGACCGAGGCGCTGGCCGAAGAGCTGGAGCTGCGGGACGTGGCCGTCCAGGTGCAGCGGGAGACACTGCGGCGACAGGCCGTCGCCGACCTCGCCACCAAGATCAGCACCGGTCCGCTCCACTACATCGGCGGCCCGATCGACTGGGGCAACCAGCAGGACTGGCTGCGGCCCGTCCTGAGGGGGATCGACTACGCCGCGGACAAGCTCAGCCAGGCCTTCGTCTTCGCCGCCGGGGCCTACATAAGCCTCTTCAGTCTCTACAGTGCCGTGCTCGCGTTCAACGCGAGTTTCGTCCTCGAGGCTCTGCCGACCTTCTTCTGGCAAGGGGGCTCTTGCATGGTCGGCCTCCTCACGGGGGATGCCAAAGAGAAGTCGCCCGCCTGCACGAGTCCGGTGACCGCGCTCAGCGGCCCGGCGCAAAAGCTCCTTGACCTCGCACGACAGCTGCCCTTCAAGGGGAGGGTCACCTCGTTCCTCGAGGACGCCTTCGCCCGCATCGGCATCTGCATTGGAGGCAACAGCTTCCCGGCCGGCACTCCCGTCCTGATGGCCGACAGCACCTCCCGCCCGATCGAGCAGGTACGAAAGGGCGACCATGTGCTGGCCACCGACCCGGTCAACGGACGAACCGCTGCACAAACAGTGGACGCCACCATCTACACACCCGACGACCGCGACTTCACCGACCTGACCATCGCAACACCGGACGGCAAGACCGCCACCATCACCTCCACCGACCACCACCCCTACTGGTCTGTGGGTCAGCGCACCTGGCGCAATGCCGCAGACCTCGTCGAAGGCGACACGCTGCGAACCCCGAGTGGCGCCACCGCAGAGGTCATCGGTGTCAAGCGTCGGACGGACCTTCGGCCCGCCTTCAACCTCACTATTCGAGACATCCACACGTACTATGTACTCGCTAGCGCCACGCCAATTCTCGTGCATAATTCTGGGTGCGGCGATATTGCATTGGGGCCGGGGGCTGGCTCTGCAGATGCCTTGACCTCCTTTGCTTCGCCGAAGCCGGAGACGGAATTCGTCTTCGATCCTGGGACAGGAAAGTTCCTGGCCGGAGACCGTGACCCCATTCCAGGGGGGCTCAGTCCGCACGAGCAACTGGTGGCTAAACTCGGAGCCGACTCAAAGACCGTCGCTGGCGGTACGATGTATCGGAACGCGAATGGCGGGCTTGTCTTCACGCAGGAAAGTGGCCATTTTGGCCAGAACTGGACGCCTGCCGTGTGGGATCAATTCCAGAAATTCATAGAAAGCTACGGAGTCCAAGCCGATTACCAATCGTGGGGTTAGATATGGGAGACTGGACGCCAGTCGTGAGAAGTAGCTATGACTCATGGCTGGGTGTAATGCCAGATGGAACGCTTGGCATCGGCAAGGCGGACGAGGGTAGGGCAACCTTGGAAGGGTCAGGCTACATAGCTATGTGGCCATTCCTTGAGAGGAGCCTTGCCGAATGCCTTGACGATTTCTCAATCTCCTGGGAACTTCTGGGAGGTCACGGGGTCTCAACCCCTGAGAGGCTAGTGGAGCTGACTGTGGCCTCCGCATGCAAGCGGGGGCGGCCATATTGGATAGCGCTGGCCGTTCCGTGGCTGATTCAAATGGCTCAGATGCCAGGCTTCGATTCTCGCCTTGCCTGCGAAATGCTGCAATTGACGACGGAGTCAGAGTCGCTCCCTGTTGGTCTACGCGATCAAGCGATGGCGACATTGGCGAGATGTCAGACGGGCAATTAAGCCCGCCTTGTAAGGTGAATGTTTCATTCATTCATCCTTATAGTCCTGCTGCAAGGGTGAATTTAATGGCTTATCGTGGCTTGGATTCATAGCTGGTTATCCCAATAGGTAGGGCCCCGCCGAGCATGTTTCGGTGGGGCCCTACCGTTTTTGGGACGGCTTGACGGCAGTAGTTGACGGCAACGTCAGCGGTCGGGCGCTGCACAGAGTGGCGGCTCGCCGTCGTTGGACCGGGTGGCGGCCTTGGCAGGGTTGCGGAGGGCGTTGCCGAGGAGGCCGATGGTGTCGCGCTGGAGGCAGAGCCGGACGTGTTGGCGTACACGGCGGCGGTCGACGAACACGGCGAGCTCTACACGGTCCAGCCCTTTTGCCTGGCCACCTTCGGACGGCTGCCTACAGGTATGGACGGCCTCGTCCTCGGAACCATGCCGCACAGGGTTGCCTGACCTCGACCGACCACCAAACGGTCAGGCCGCGGCGGGCAGTGCGGTGGGGAAGGCCGTCTGTTCGTCGAACACATGGCGGGCCTTGAGGCAGTGGTAGAGCTGGCCAAGCATGCGGTTGAACAGGTTGCGCTGGGCGGCGGCGTGCCAGTCGCTGCCCGGAGATCCGGAGGACATGCTCATCGACGAGGCATGCCGCGAGCTTCGCCTGCCGGCCTTCCGCGAGCGGTTCATCGACCTGGCCGCCGGCGCCCGGCGCGACCAGGCCACCTACAAGCAGTTCCTGCTGGACATGCTGCAGGCCGAGCTCACCGACCGCGACCTCCGCCGCCAGCAGCGGCTGCTGCGGCTGGCCCGCTTCCCACGGCCCAAGCGGCTGGAGGACTTCGACTTCTCGAAGAACCCGAGCGTCACCCCCGAGGTCGTCGCGGACCTCAAGTCCCCGACCTGGGTGCGCGAGGGCCGGCCGCTGGTGTTGATCGGCGACTCCGGCACCGGCAAGTCCCACCTGCTGATCGGCATCGGCACCGCGATCGCCGAGACCGGCCTGTCGGTGCGCTACACCACCACCTCGGCGCTGGTGAACGAGCTCGCCGAGGGCCGACGCCAACCGCCGCCTGTCCTCCGTGATCGCCCGCTACAGCAAGATCGACCTGCTCTGCCTGGACGAGTTCGGTTACCTCAACCTGGACCGCAAGGGCGCCAAGCTTCTGTTCCAGATCTTCACCGAGCGCGAGGAGCGCAAGCCCACCGCGGTCGCCACGAACTCGCCCTTCACCGAGTGGGACAAGACCTTCGGCGACGCCCGCCTCTGCGCGGCCATCGCCGACCGGATCACCTTCCGCTGCACCCTGATCCAGACCGGCACCGAGTCCTACCGCTATCAGGCCACCTAGGAATCCTCCCTCACCGCTCAGAGCTGACAACCCGCCAGGCCGCACGAGGGACTGGCCCCCACCGATGGCCGGCTCCGCGCATAATAAGCGGTCCTGGCTCAGCTTTTGTTGCGCCGTGAGGCGCGGTTGGTTCAGTGCTGGAGAGCGCAGTCATCCGCTGCCAGGTGCAGGTGCCGAAGGGTTTCCAGTTCGGTGGTGGGGAAGGCGTGCAGCCGCCACTTCTGGAGGTAGCCGTCCTCGCCATGGGTTCGCCGCACCTTCTCGGCAGCCATCAGGACCGCATGCGCCAGGGAGGTACGAGGACGTGTGGACGTCCACACGAGGGTGCCCTTCCCGTCCGGTGCGTCGAAGCTGGTCGACATATCCGGGAAGCGACGGATCGTGATGTGCACGTCACTGTTTCGGCGACGAAGAATCCACCGCGCCTCTGCCGGTTCAAGGTCGAACGAGAACCGCTGGATGCCATGCGGGCCGTAAAGGCCCGTCACGCCTTCCAACAAGTCGGCGAGCGCGTTTGTGCAGTAGCTGACGCTCTCCCGGTGCTTCGTCGAGCCGTCCCAGATCCTGCACGTCGCCCAGCCGGAGCCGCTCAGTTCCCAGCTGAAATGCAAGGACCTCGTCACTGAACCCCCCTGATCGTCCGCGGACAACGCTACAGCGGTGCTGAAGACGGGGGACGGCCGGGTACGCCACGCGACAGCCAGCTGGACCAGTGCGTCAGGCACTCCGAGGAACCCAACGGGCTCGATCACGGCGTGCTGTCGCAGTGCTCTCGCTTCGTGTGGGGCGGGCCCTGGCCACGACTTGTCAGGGAGGCAACCCGGGCCCGCGACCACACGTTATCGACGCCGCTGACCCGGTCTTTTCGGACACTCCGCCCAGACCCGCCCGGTCACCCGATCAGTGGCTCCCATTCCCGCCGAAGTGGCCCCCGAACTCACCGAAGAGCACCCGTCCCGGGCGAGTACACCACCGCCACGAACGGTCTACACCCGGCTCCCGTTCACACCGAAGCAGTGGCTCTCATATGACCCGACAAAATCAGCCCGACGACGTGGACGACCCCGCCGCACCGCTGACCCCCTACCGGCCATGACAGACAGCACCACGGACAACCCGGTCCGGGTGAGGGTGTGCGCCGTCCTGCTGCACGACGATCAGGTCTGCCTGATCCGCCGCCAGAGGCAGGCAGGCCTCCAGCATTCGCTGCCCGGCGGCCTGCTCGAGCACGAGGACGGCGAAGACCCGCTCGGCGCGCTGCGCCGGGAGCTCATCGAGGAGCTCGGCCTCGACCTGGCGGTGCTGCCCGAGGTGCCGGTGCTGTGCTTCGTCCAGGACCAGGAGACCGAGCGGCCGGGCGAGACCACGCCGTTCCGGCGCCGGCACCTGGTCTACGTTGCGCACCTGCCCGACCACCTGGTGGCGGCCGTCGCCCAGACCGAGCAGGACGACCCGGACCGCGCGCCGGTGGTGTGGCTGCCGGTCGCCGCCGCGGCCCGCCTCCACCTGTACCCGGACATCGCTGCCGTCCTCGCCCAGGCCGTCCGGCCCGACACCGCCCAGGCCGGCGGCCCGCTGCTGCTCCCGGCGATGACCGGTGCGTCCTACCAGTGGCGCTGACCTGCCGCACGGTGTTCACGGGAACGGACGTCGCGGGCAGGTGCGGCGCGGCATAGTGCCGGGGTGACCGCGACTCCCGCCCGCCTGGACCTGCCCGCCCGCCGACGCCGCCACGCCCGGCTGATCGCCGCCCTGACCAGCACGGTTGGGCGTGCGCCACGGCGGCGCAGGCCCTGTACCAGCCCGTCGCCGACGCCCCGCCCGGACAGGAAGCGGTCGTGGTGGACCCGCTGCCGGTCGTCTACCTCAGCCACACCGCCGCCCCGCTACTGGAGGCGGCCCGGGCCGAGGACGACGCCCGGTGGCCGGCCGCCGTCGTATGGGAGCGGGAGCAGGCCCAGCGCACCAGCGCCGCGAGGGTGGCGCTGGCGCGGGCCGAGGAGATCGTGGAGGAGCCCGGACTGTCCTGGCCCGTGCCGCTGCCGACCGCGCAGCAGAGCGCGGCTATCGACCTGGCGGGCGCCGGTGACCAGGTCGCCGAGCTGTGGCGCGCCGACCCCGCGCAGGCCGCCGCCGTGGTGCGAGAGCTGGTGGCCGGCGGGGAGTTCACCGCGGCCGAGGTCCTGGACGCGGCGCTCGACGCGGCCGTCGGTGCCGGGCTGCTGGCGCTGGCCGACGCGGGCACGGCGTCCGACCGGAGCATGATGGCCGAGCAGTGCCTGGAAGCCGTCCCGTACCTGGTGCTCGCGGTGGCCCTGGCGTCCGCGGACCTCGACTGAGCAACTGGCCACCTGCGCTGCCGCCACGGCGCGAAGAGCTGTCCGCCACCCGGTGGCCGGCGGCGGCGCTTCACGGCGCCGCCGGCCGAGAAGGGCGAGCGGGAGGCGGCGGGGCAGCCGCGAGGGCCGGGTAGGGTCACCGGATGCACGCCCAGCACCACCGCACCGATCCCGATCCGAACCGCGGCCCCGACCGGCCGCTGTGGGACGCCACCATTGCCGCCCTCACGGCCGCCGGTATCGACGTCGTCCAGGCCGGGGACGGCCGCCCCGGCGCGGTACTCCAACCTGGGCCGCGCGACCTGGCCGTCGCGGTCGACTGGCAGCCCACCGACCAGCACCCGCGAAATCCCCGTACTACCGAGGTACGCCATCCAAGATCGCCTGCCAGAGGACAGCCGGACGACCCGTCTCATGAATCGGTCTCGACTTCGGTCATTGCGTTGATCACCTGCTGGAACTCCGCACGCTGGGAGCTCGACGGGCGATCCACCACTGCGGCGACGCCCTCCAGCGCCTTCACCGCATCGTCCTGATCCATGAGGTGTCTACGTACGCGTGAGCGTGCTCAGCCGCGTACGAGTGCTCGGTCCGTGAGCGCCGGCCGCATTCCTCGCGAGCAGTGTCCGCCTCATGAGGTTTACTCCCTGTCGTGGACAGCACTGCTCATATCGCCGTGATCGAAGATCTCCTGGCTGGGCCGTTGCCGGACGAAGGGTCCGCCCAGGAAGGCGGACGGGAAGACCACCGTTACCACTTGGTCCATCTCGCGGCTGGCGATCGTGGACCTGAGGAGTTGAACGCGGTCGTGGTTGCCCTGGGTTCGCGACTTGGGCCACCCAAGACTGTCGCCCTCGACGGCTTCATGGATCCATCGCTCCGATGCCTGCCGGGTCCGCCGCTCGTCGATGTTCTCGCCAGCCAGGTCATCGAGATGTACGGGTGGACTGTCGGACAGAAGTGGCTCGGAGTCGGCCTGCTCAAGGGCGCGAGAGGCGGTGCCCCCGATCTGGCCGCCGTTGTAAATGCTCTGGGCATTCTTGACTCGGCAGCTCCAGTGACGCCCGCCGAGTCGCCGCGGGCCGAGGACCTGGTCGCGCTGACCGGTTGGCGCGGGGGGCGGAGGAAAGTCGACTGGGCGCCCGTGGAGAGGAAGCTCGGGGTGCGCCTTCCCCAGGACTACAAGCTGTTGGCCGAGACATTTGGCGCGGGCACCTTCGACGACACCCTCGACCTCTGCGTCCCGGGACCCGACGGCCTGGATCTGGGCCTGATCGTTGCGGATACCGCCGAGTTCTCCGCCCCCGCTCCGTCCTCCGGGCCCACAACCCGGCTCCTCGAGTGGGCGACCGCGGACGAGCATTCGTTCTGCTGGCTGGTCGAGGACCCGGACCCGGAAGCGTGGCCGGTCTACGCTCGCGCCGACAAGTGGGACCCCTGGAAGCGCTTCGACTGCTCCTCGACGGAGTTCATCCATCGGATGCTGACCGACCCCCAGCACCCCTACTCCCTCGCGGACTACTTCGAAACCCACTGGTTCACCTCTGTCGAACAGGTCGAACAGGCCAAGGAAGCGTTCTGGGACGAGTACTACCCGCACCCGTGAAGCGGGCCGCTGGCCTGCGGCTCTCGGCGATCGGACTGCTGGTGTCGCTGGGTGGGCCCGTACCTGGTCACCCCGGCCCGGGCTCCAGTTGGAGGCAGCGGTCGGCGAGGTGGAGGAGGGCTGCGGTGGCCGGCGGCGGGGTGGGTGCGGCGCCGAAGGAGAACGCCGCCCGGTTGCTGTAGCCCCTGCCCCGCGCGTGCGATTTCTCGGGTTGGTGTCAGTGCTGGTGAGAGGTTGGTGCTGGTGCTGGTCTGAGGGCCGGGTTTGGGCTGGTCGGGTGGGTTGTCGGGGGTGGCGGGTTTGGCTGTCGTGGGGGTGAGAGTTCCGGCGGTGGGGCGCTGTCGTGGGGGTTGTATCTCACCGTGGCTGCCGCTGTCTTGGGTTCGAGAGATCTGATGCCCTCTGCGGGGCGGTGCCGCTTGGATCTGGTGCATGGGCGACAAGGGTGGGGGTGTGGGGCGGGGGTTGCCCCGGGCGTTGGTGGTACGGCGTCTGCGGGAGCGCCAGGCGGCAGGTGAGCTGACGTCGCGGCATGTGCGGGCGGTGGCTGATACGGTGGGTGTGTCGGTGCGGACGGTGTGGCGTTGGTTGGCGGAGGCGAACGCGTCCGGCGAGGTGGACGGCAAACCCGCCCGTCAGGGCTACGCAATGTCGGACCGGACGTGGGCGCTGCTGGCCGTGGCGGGTGGGAACGTCGCCGAGCTGCACCGCCGGATGCTGGCATCAGGTGAGGAGGGTGTGCCGCCGTTGGGGACGTTGCACCGGGTGGTGCGCCGTGACCGTCTGGCGGGCCGGGTGCTGGTCATCGAGCGGGAGGCGGGTCTTGCCGAGCCGCTGCGCTCTGACCCGCTCGCCGAGTTGGGCCTGGCGACGGTCAGTGGCGTGGGGCTCGGCGGGCAGGTGTTCTTGCGTGAGCAGACCCGCCTGGCTGCGGTGCCGGTCCTGGTGCCCGGCGCGCAGGTCGTCGTCACCCCCGTGGTCGCGTCGGTGGTGCGGTGCGTTGCGCACGTCGCGGCGGTGGGTGCGGTGGCGTGCCTGTACGGGGACGCGGGGCATGGCAAGACGGTGGCGCTGCAGTACGCGCTGTCCCAACTGCCGGAGGCGGTCAGGGTACGGCGGGTCTATGTCGGGGTGAACCCGTCGGTGCCGGAGCTGCGCCGGGTGCTGGCCGAGGCGCTGGAGTTGAGGCGGCTGCCACACTCGACCGGCGCGGCGGACCTGATGCTCCTTGAGGCGCTGCGCAGGCCCAGGGTCCTGGTCCTGGACGAGGCGCAGCGCCTGCCCGCAGCCGCGTGTGGGTTGCGGGGTTCGGGTTCTGGTGGCGTTGCCGTTCCTTCGGTGGCTCGTTGATCCGTCCGGTGGTGGTCGGGTCTTTCAGGTGGTGCCTGAACCGGCGGCCGGGGGAGTAGGGGGTCCAGGCTGTGGTGGTGCGTCATCTGTCGTTAGTGGACGGTGGCCTGGCGGGGCAGGTCCCGTCTGCGGCAGGTCCTGCTTCGCAGACCGATCCGTGGGTGTTCCAGGAGGAGTGCGCCCAGGCGTTCGCGGTGACGTGGACGGTGCGGGGGTTCGCTCCGTCGACGATCCGCTGCTACGCCTCGCTGTTGGCCCGGATGCCGGGGTGTTTCGACCGCCCGGTGTGGGAGGTCGGACCGGACGAGGTCGATGCGATGGTCCGCACGCTGGTCGTGGCCGGGCGGGCGCCGGGGACCCGTCGCGCGTACGTTCAGGCGCTGCGGTCGTTCCTGGAGTTCCTGCGCGAGCGTCGGCAGAACCAGATCCTCGCGTGGTTCGGTGTTCGGGTGGGGGATCCGGTGGACCGTTTCAACCGTTCCCGGCACACCGCCGAGGGCTCGCCGCTGGTGGGGGCACCTCCCACCGCAGGGCGCCTGGAGGACTTCTTCGCCTTCGCCCGCCACCAGGTTGCCGTCGCGCCGGATTATCGGGCGGCGGCCAGGGACTACGCGCTGCTGCGCACCCTGTACCGGGCAGCGCTGCGGGTGGGCGAGACGGTGCGCCTGGAGTGCTGTGATGTCCACCTGCGGCAGGGACTGTCGGGCAGGCTGCACGTCAGGTTCGGGAAGGCCGCGAACACCTCCGGCCCGCGGCCCCGGTGGACGCCGATGCTGGACGGCCTCGAGCAGATCCTCGCCTGGTATCTGGCGGACATCCGGCCTCTGTTCCCCGACACCCCCGTGCTGTTCCCGGACCCCAGCGGCGCGCCGCTGAAGCCGGAGGCGGTCCGCGACCGCCTGGCCCGCCTCCTCGACCTCGAAGACCGGCCAGCACCGGAGCGGTTCACCCCGCACACGCTGCGCCGGGCGTGCGCGACGCACCAGTACGAACAGGGGATGGACCTGATCGCGGTGCAGCAGCTCCTGGGCCACCGGCACATCGCCTCCACAATGGCCTACGTCAAGCCCTCCGCCCGCTTCGCCGAGGACGCCTGGCAGCGCGCCACCGTCGCCGCCGTCGCGGACCTGGCCGGCTGACCCGACGGAGAACCCCGATGACCGACCCCACCACCCCTTCCCCGGACGGACCACCTCCGGCGGACACCCCGGCTGAACCAGCGCCCGGCATCCGGTGGAGGCTGCGGATGGCTGCCGCTGAGCGTGGTGTGTGGACCGCCACCCAGCTGCGCCACCTGCTCGCCGAACGCGCCCGGGTCGAGCTGTCCGCGGCGTCGGTGTCGGTGCTGTTCACCAAGCAGCCGACGCAGGTGAAGCTGTCCACCCTCACCGCGCTGTGCACCGCCCTCGACTGCACACCTGGCGACCTCCTCGCCCTCCCGGCCGCCGAGCCGCCTGTCGCGCCTCCGCCGCCCCCGCAACGCACAGCGTCCACGCCCACCGAGCCACGCCGCTTTGGCCAGGCGCGGCCGCACAGAGCGCCGCACCGTTCTCTCCCGCCCCTGTGAACCACCCCCACCCGGGTACGGCACCACCTGACCGCCCTTCGTCTCCCCGGCCGGCACTCCGCCCCCTCACGAGCCGCCAGCCCCGGCGCCTCGGCCGACCTGACACCGACCGTCCAAGGCCGCCCGGAACGCCTTGGCGGACCACCCGTATCAGGAGGTGCACCCGTGCCCGCCCGTGTTCCCGGCGCACTGCAGGGCCGCTGCCCCGGCTGCCACGTCGTGCGATGGCTGCGCCCTGACAGCGGCCGCTGCGCTTGGTGTTCGCGGATCTGCCTGGGCTGCGGAGGTACGCGGCGCGCGAGTGCCGAGCGCTGCGCCGCGTGTGAGCGCCGCACTACCGGAGGTCCCGGACGGGGTCCGTGTGCGCGTTGCGGCCGGCGCCGGGTCCTGGACGCCGCCACCCAGCACTGCCGCCCCTGCCGTACCCGCGATCCCGGCACCGCCGCGCCACCGCCGACATGCGAGGCCTGCGGCCGGCCCGGCCAGTGGATCAAGGGCCTGTGCAAGGCCTGCTGCCAGCGCTCGGGCCGGACCGTGACCGCCCGCGCCCAGGGCTGGGCCCGCCGCCTCACCGACACCCCACCCTGGTGGCAGGACCTCGCCGACCACCTCGCCACCCACCGCAACCCCATGTACGCCGGCGACGTCATCGCTCGCACCGCCCGACTCCTCCACCACACCCCCGCCCCCACCCCCGCCGCCCTCCTCACCCTCGCCCACGACCACGACCCCCAGCTCACCCGAGCCCTCACCGACTTCCTCACCACCCACGGCCACCTCCCACCGATCCCCGAAACCGATACCGAGGACCTGCGCGCCGCCGCCCGCCGCCAGCACCGCATTAACGCCACCCCCGCCCCGCTGCGCCCCGCCGCCCAGGCCTTCGCCGACCACCTCCTGTCCCAGCGCGCCCACGCCATCAAGCACGGCCTGCGCCCCAAACAGCTGCGGACCGCCGAGGTACGCCTGACCACCGTCCGCGACATCGCCCTGCACCTGCACGGCCAGGGCACCACCACCTGGGCGAGCGTCAGCACCCACGACGTGGAGGCGTTCCTGGCCCGCAACCCGGCCCGCCGCGCCGCGCACCTGGCCGGCCTGCGCCAGTTCTTCGCCCACGCCCACCGCACCGGGACGGTCCTCCACGACCCCACCGCACCGCTGGACGCCCCGCAGCACCGCGGGTTCCGCGGCCCCACCCTCACCCTCGACCAGCAGCGCGCCCTCTACCGGCGCTGGACCGACAACCCCGACACCCACCCCCACGAAGCCCTCATCGGCCTCGCCGCCCTGCTCCACGCCGCCACCACCACCGAACTCCGCCACTTGACCGACGACGCCGTGGACACCGGCCGCCGCGCCCTGCACTTCCCCGGTCGCCCGGCACTCACCCCGCTCGACACCGCGACCTGGCAAGCCCTGCAGCGTTGTCTGGACCACCGGGCCCGCACCGGCTCGGCCAACCCCCACCTCCTCACCACCCGCCTCACCGCCACCACCCGCGTCCCCGTCGGCACCGCCCACATCCGCGACAGCCTCACCCCCGTCGGCCTGCTACCGCGGGTCTTGCGCTCAACCCGCCTGCTGACCCTCGCCGCCCAACTCGACATCGAACTGCTGACCGCAGCCCTCGGCATGTCCTATTCCGGCGTCACCCCCTACCTGAACCCCACGCACCCGCCCCACGGCTTGTAGCCATGTGTTCCTGGGTGGCTGCTTTGACGGTGGTGGCGGCTAAGGTCCGTATGCCTGTCTGCCGTCTGAAAAGAGATGTCTCGATGGTCCGTGTCACGCCGCCGCGCCGGGTGGATATCGCCGCGGTCTTCCCGGAGCTGGTGCCGTTGGCCCGGCAGACGGTGCGCCTGCACCCGCGTCTGGGCGAGCCGACCGTCCACGACAGTTCGGTCGGGGGCCCGTTGCTGTGGCCGGCCGACGAGCCGTGGCCGGTGTGCCAGGGCCTGCATCCGGAGGAGCGCGAGGGCGATCTGCCGGTGTCGCTGGCCGATGTCCGGCTGCGCCGGGAGCTCTACAAGAAGGGCTGGGCCGGGCCCCATCCGGACGATCGGGAGCGGGCGGCTCTGGACGCGACGTACGAGGGGCATCCGTGGACCCGGAAGCCGAACGCCTTGCTGCCGGTTGCCCAGCTCTACGCGCGCGACATTCCCTTGCTGCCGTGTCCTGAGGGCGCTGACCTGCTGCAGGTGCTGTGGTGTCCGCTGAACCACGATCCGGAGTGGATGCCTGCGGCCAGGGTGGTGTGGCGCTCGTCTGCTCAGGTTGGCGCGCTGTTGACTGATCCTCCGCTACCGGCTGACGTGTCGCATGACGGCGATTACGTGCCGGAGCCGTGCGTGCTGCACCCCGAGGTGGTGGCGGAGTACCCGTCGCCCTTTGAGCTGGAGAGGGTTTTGGCGCAGCGCATCGGGGACTGGTGCGAGCGGGAGTTCACCGGTACCGATCCGAGGTACCTGTACGCCGAGGAGTTCCGGGCCTACTACCAGTACGAGCTGTCGGTCGCCCCTGGGTGGAAGGTCGGTGGCTGGGGACCATGGAGTTTCCGCGATCCGTCGGTGATACGGTGCACCGCTTGCGAATCCGTCATGATGCCGCTGCTGACGATCGATTCCGGCGTTCTGGACGGCAGCGGCTGGGACCCCGTCGAGGACCGGGGCGACGGGGAGGACATCGGCGTCCAGATCGGGCGGAGCTACAACATGCAGCTCTACTACTGCCCGCTCTCCTTCGAGCACCCGTGCCGGGAAGTCATGCAGTAGGCGGCCGGGCACGTTCTCGGCCTCCCCCGTGCCGAGATGGGTGGTACGGCCCGGGGTGCCCTGGGGCTAGCACGGCGCGGCAGCGGACCGAGGGGGAGCGGATGGCCGATTGGGACGGCGTGGCGGAGCGGGGCGTCTACAAGGACGTCCACCAGGCCGAGCGGGACCAGCTGTCCGATGCGGCGCACCGGGGTGACTGGCCGGCGGTGCTGGCTGCCGTCGCGAAGTCGCCCGGTCTGGCCAACACCCGCCGCGTCGGCGGCCGCAGCGGCTGGGCGCCGTTGCACCAGGCCGCCTGGCACAACGCCCCGGCCGAGGTCGTCCAGCAGCTGTTGGACGTCGGCGCCTGGCGTACCCTGCGCTCGACGGATGGGGAGCGCCCCGCCGACGTCGCCGTCCGGTTCGGCCGTGACGCCCTGCTGCCGCTGCTGGAACCGGCGCCCCTGCACCCGGTGCCGGAGCCGGACCTCCGGGCGATGGAGCACTTCCTGCACGCGCTGATCCGGGTTCGCACCGAGTACTACGCGGTCAAGACGGCGCTGGTCCTCCCGCAGGTCTGCGTCCTGACCGAACTGCCCGACGCCGAGCTGTGGTTCGGCGTGCCAGGCATGTACGGAGGCTTCGGCATCCGTCTGGAGGAAGCCGCGATCGCGCCCCGCCTCAGGGTGACCAGCCACTGCCGGATGGTCGGCTACTCAGGCCGCACCCACCACATCACCCCGGACAGTTGCGCGTTGGTCGACTCCGGCTGGTAGCTGAGCAGGCGTCCCGCCCCGAGGTCTCGTCACCTTCCTCGACCAGCTCGCCGGGCACGGCCCGATGGGCCCTATGTGGTGGCGGCACGGACGGGCCGGAGGGCCGCAGCCTGACAGACGCGCTCGACAACCCGCAGGACAGGCGCATCACCAGCGGCACCAGGCTGACAGGGCGGCCGAGCAGGACAGACCGTTCCCTTCCCACCCAGGCGGGGACGGCTGCCGAGTCTACGACGACGCGGTACCGGTCGTCGCGACCACCCTGGAGCTGCTGCCGAGCACGGCCCGCTTGGCCGGTGTGGTGGCGCTTCGGCCGCCCCGGCCGGCACTGTCTGATCGAGGCGCTGGAGACCCCGGACAACCGTGCCGCCTACGACCTGCGCCAGAAGGCCGGGAGAAGAAGGCCGACCAGGCCCGCCGCGAGCTGATGCGGACCCTGGCCTGTGCCGACTGCGGCCAGGTCCCGAAACAGGAGAGCACCTGGGAGTACGGGATTCACGGCCGGTGGACCCGCCGCCCCGGCGGCCGCTGCTACCCCTGCCACCACAAGCACGAGGAGCGCCAGGAGAAGGCCGCCGCCAAGGCCCTGGGGCGCCTGGAGAAGGCCCGGGAGGCCAACGCCTCGCTGCGCCCGTGTTGGACGTGCCTGGGCTCGATCGGCGGGAAGGCGGGCTCGGAGCTGGAGCTGCGGGAGAAGGCCGGCCCGGACCGGCTGGAACGCCCCGAGTGCGTGCAGGTCCGCGCCGCATAGGAGTTGGGCCCGCTGGTGCTGCCGGTCCCGACGAAGCGGGAGCTGGTGGCGGCGTTGGTAGTCCACGCGGGCCCTGCCCATCCAGCGCGTCCGGTCCCCGTCTGCCCGCCTGCCCGTCCGTCCGGCCCCCGGTGGTCCTGTCCGGGTGTCTGTCGGTCGGGGTGCCGGGGGGTTGCGTGACGGACTGCTTGTGACGGAACCCGCCCCTGCCTGGCCCTGCCCTGCCTGGCCCGGTCCGTCCCGGCCTGGCGCGGGGTGGCTCCGGTTCCGGGGTGGTGTGGGCGGCTTCGGTTCCGGCCTGTCGGTGTGACCTCGCCGGGTTTCTCGTGCCTGTTGGGCGTTCTGGTAGACCAATCTGGGTGGGTGGCGGGGTGTCGTTCGGTGGTCTGGCGTCGTTCTGGGCCGGGCCGGTTTCGATTACGGTGGGTGGTCGGGTTCCTCGGCCGGGCGGGGCTCGGTGGGCGGCTCGGGGGTCGGGGCCGCTTTGGGGTGTTCCGATGAATTGACGGCCGGTCGGTAAAGTCGTCGGGAATGCCGCTGGTTTCCGCCGTGGAGTTTCCTTTCGATTCGCCGGGATTGCTGCCGGTCGGGGCTGTTTCGGCGGGTCGTGGGTTCGCTGGTGGATTCCGGTGGGGGAGTGGTGCGTGCCCTGGGCGTTCCGGGGCCGTGGGGGTGGCCGTCGCGCCGGTTCGCGGCGGTGTCCGGGGCGGGGGTGTGCCTGCTGCGCCACCGTCAGGTGCCGGCCGTCCCGCCCGTCCGTCGGCGGCCGGGTCGGCTGCTCCCCGGGCAGGGCGGACCGGGACTGCCAGGAGCCGCCGCTTCCGCTCCGCTGTCCGGTCGTCGACCTGGCTCGGCTCGGCTGCCGCCGGCCCCGGGCCGCTCTGGCCGTCGCTTTCGGCTCGGTGTGGCTGCGTCTGGCCGGCGTCCTGGTCCTCGTGCTGCTTTTCGGGGTCGGGCGTCCCGGCCTGCCAGGAGCAGCCGGCCCCGATCCCGGCCGTCGTTCCTGTCCCGGCCTGCCAGGAGCAGCCGGCTCCGATCCAGGCCCTCGCTCCTGTCCCGGCCTGCCAGGAGCAGCCGGCTCCGATCCAGGCCCTCGCTCCTGTCCCGGGTGCCTGTCTCGTTCGGCCCGCGCCCGTGCCGGACGGCTCCCGCCGGCCGGGCTGCTGCGCCTCGTCCGGGGCTCGCGCTCGGGTTGGCGCGGGGCCCGTGGCCGGGAGGGGGCTGGGTCGTTGTGCGGATACGGACGACGACTTGGACAGCCCGCGCCGGATCGCTCCCGACTGGCACGCGCGGGAGTTGCTGGTGGCTCTGGTCCGGGCCGCGGGTGGTGAGCTGACGTTCGACGCTGAGCACATGCTCACCACCTCGACCCGGGCGGTCGACGGAGCGATTAGGGACGTCCTGTACGAGCGGCTGCCGGACGGGGCGGTGCGGCTCTCGCTGGCGTGACCGCACCCGGCGCCCCACCCGGGTGGGGGCTGTCGCGTTGGGGGTGCTGTCGCGGTGTGTGGCGTGCGCGCCAGGCCCGGTTCCCCCGTGCCCGGGCGGTCCGCTGACCCGCCTGCTCATCACCGGAGCGGTCCCGGTCATCGTCATCGGCGCTCTCATCCGGGTCTTCGCCGTCCCCGGCCCGCACGTCTTCAAGCTCCTGGTCGCCGCTTTGCTGCTTCCGCTCGGCGCTTGGTTGCTGCTGCGCACCCTGCGCCCGGCCCCACCGCACCCGGTCGGGGCCGGGCCGACGGCCAACGCCACGACGCTGCTGGCGCTGGTGGTCGGGGTCGCCGGCGTTAGCGACCCTCTTTCGGAGCCTGAGCTCCCGCCTCGTGTCGAGGTTCAGGTAGCAGCTGATCTTCGGAAGCATGGTTCTCGCGGGGACTTTTCCACGACTTGTAGCGCTCAACCCACAGCGCAACCTCGTCGGCGAGGTATAGCAAGAAATCGCTGAGGTCACGAAGGAAGGAACGTAGAAGCATGAGTATGAGAGCAGCTATCGCGAAGATGCCGACCAAGATCAAAGCAATGTGTTCCATACAATACCTCCTCAAGTGCAGAGCACTGAGGGTAAAAAGGCACCGAAGGTAGTGCTACGTTCCTCAAAGCAGGTATACGTAGCGGCGTCGTAGTTGTCGGATTGGCGGAGCTGGACGGCCCCATATCCAGGGACGGGCACGTGC
>NZ_JBEPAA010000097.1:0-26637 GCF_040298365.1 Kitasatospora sp. NPDC001603 | reverse complement strand
CCAGCACCACCCGCCACACCCGCCCACCCGGGCACGACAACGCCGCTGCACCCGACCACCCGGTCCGGTCCAGCGGCGTCGTGGCACACCCGGACACCGAAGCGGCCCGGTCGCTACCGCGCGAGCCGCCCCAGCAGCCCGGAGGCCGCCGCGCCGAGCCCCGAGGCCGGCGTTCGACCACGCGCATCGCGGCCCCCCGGGCCGGCACCACCCGCCACCCGGTGCGGGCCCGCGGCGGGACCAGCAGCAGAGCGAGGTCGGGCAGGTCGGCGGCGGTAGACCCCGGCCCGGCGCGCCCCCGCCGGGCCGGGCCGCCGCTACGGGACCGGCTGCGGCTGGGTGACGCAGTGGATGCCGCCCCCGCCGAGGCCGATGTAGTCGATGTTCAGCTGTTCCACGACCCGGCCGGGGAAGAGCGACTGGAGCTTCGCCTTCGCCGCGGCGTCGGCCCGGGAGTCCCCGAACCGGCGCCGGTGATGCGGGCGCTCGTCCTCGGGCTCGCCGCCGGAGCGGGCGCGCGCTGAGCACCGGCCGCCGCCGCGGCGCCCCCGGATCACGGGGACGACGGGGCGGCGGAGGCACCGGCGGCCTCGGGCTGCTGCTGGGTGGAGCAGTGGATGCCCCCGCCCCCGGCGGCGATGGCGTTGATGCCCACCGGGACGACCTCGCGCCCGGGGTGCAGGTCGGCCAGGATGCCGGCCGCGCGGTCGTCGGAGGCCTTGTCGCCGAACCGCGGCATGATGACGGCGCCGTTGACCACGTAGTAGTTGAGGTAGGTGGCCAGGAAGTCCTTCCCCGGGTCCGGTGCCCCGCTGAGGTCGGGCTCGACGAGGTCCACGATCCGCAGCCGGCGGCCCATCGCGTCGGTGGTCGCGTGAAGCACCTCCAGCGCCTGGTCGGAGGCGCGCGACCAGATGTCCGGCGGGGTGTCCGGGCCGGGCCGGTGGATGACGACCACGCCGGGCTCGGCGAACCTGGCGAGGGCGTCGACGTGGCAGTCGGTGATGTCCTGCCCGGCCACGCCGGTGAACCAGATGACCTTCCGGACCCCGAAGAGGTCCTTCATCGCGGCCTCGAGCTGGTCCCGGCTCTTCCCGGGGTTGCGGTTCTCGTTGACCCAGGAGCTCTCGGTGGCCATCAGGGTGCCCTCGCCGTCGACCTCGATCCCGCCGCCCTCGCCGGTGATCGGCGCCTGGACGCGCCGGATGCCGTAGTGGTCGAGGAGCCTGCGGGCGACCTGGCCGTCCTCGGTGTGGGTCTGCTTGTTCCCCCAGCCGTTGAAGTCGAGGTCGACGCCGGCCAGGCCGCCCGGGCCGGTGACGAAGGTCGGGCCGGTGTCGCGGGCCCACAGGTCGTCCACCGCGAGATCGATCACCTCCACGCTCGAACCGCACAGCTGCCGGGCCCGGGCGCTCTGGTCCGGCCGGGCCATCAGCACCACCGGTTCGAAGCGGGCCACGGCCTGTGCGATCTGCGCGATGTCCGCGCGGACGGCGGGCAGTTGGTCTCCCCACACCTCCTCCAGGGCCGGCCAGGCCATGAACGTCCTGGTGTGCGGCCGCGACTCGGCCGGCATGGCGTACGAGGAGGGCGCCGCCGTGGTCGGCCCGGCCCCCGGACTCGCGGCTCCGCTCGCGCCCGCCGACGACGGTTCGGCCCCGTCGGACGGCTCCGCGTCGGAGCCGCAGGCTCCCAGCAGGGCGAGCGCGGTGGCGGCCGCCCCCGAGCGCAGCACGGCCCGGCGGGACGGGAAGGGTTCTCTCACGGCTGGTCCCCTTGTTCATGCAAATACGCCCCGAAACGGGCGATATCCGACAGTAGAGGCGGCCGGGGACGCGCCGGTGGACCCGCGCGCCGCCGATCGGGCGATTCGGCACGCGGGGAGGACGGCGCGCGGGGAGGACGGCGCGCGCGTCGGAAGCGGGCCCGGACCGCCGCCGTGGGGGCGTCGACGGTCCGGACCCGGGTAGCGGGGTCGCCGCGGGCGCTACAGCGCGCGGCGGGCGGCGGCGATGGACCGCGGGTCCCACCCCGGCCCGGGCACCGAGTCCAGCAGCAGCCGGGTGTAGGGGTGGGCAGGCCGGGCCAGGACCTCGGCGGTCCGGCCGGACTCGACGATCCGCCCGTGCCGCATCACGATGACGTCGTCGGTGACCGACCGGACGACGCCGAGGTCGTGGGTGATGAACAGGTAGCCGATGCCCGTCCCCTCCCGGATGTCGGCGAGCAGGTTGAGGATCTGCGCCTGGACGGAGACGTCGAGCGCGGCCACCGCCTCGTCCAGGACGAGCACCGCCGGCTCGACCGCCAGCGCCCGGGCGATCGCGACGCGCTGGCGCTGGCCGCCGGAGAGCTGCCGGGGCAGGGCGCCGGCCTCCCGTTCGCCGAGGCCGACCTGCTCCAGGAGTTCGGCGATCCGGCGGGGGTGGTCCCCGTCGGGGAAGTGCAGCCGGAGCGTCTCGCGCAGCACGCCGCCGACGGTGGTGCGCGGGTCCAGCGACAGGTACGGGTCCTGGAAGACCAGCTGCACCTCGCGGGCCCGCGCGAGCCGGTGGGCCCGGCCGCGCCGGTGCTCGGTGCGGTCCCGGCGGTGGACCAGCACCCGGCCGGAGTCCGCCCGTTCCAGGCCGACCACGATCCGGGCGGTGGTCGTCTTGCCGGAGCCGGACTCGCCGACGATGCCCAGCGAGCCGCCCTCGGCCAAGGTGAAGGAGACGTTGTCGACGGCCCGCACGGCGCCGTAGGCGCGCTGCAGGCCGACCACCTCCAGGATCGTCTCCGGCATCGGCGGCACTCCCTTCGAACGGGCCGCGGCCCCCAGGTCCGGGCTACGCATCGGCGTTCCCCTCCCCCGTCCGGTCGCTGTGGTGGCAGGCGGTGCGGCGGTCCGGTTCGGCCCCGACCGGCAGCAGCTCGGGCACCTCCCGGCGGCACAGGTCCGTCGCGAGCGGGCAGCGCGGCGCGAACGGGCAGCCCGTCAGCTCGTCCCGCAGGCTGGGCGGCCGGCCCTCGATGGCGGCGAGCCGGCCCCGGGGGGCGTCGAGCCGCGGGGTCGAGGCGAGCAGCGCGGTCGTGTAGGGGTGCCGGGGCCGCTCGAACAGGGCCTCGGCCGGGCCCGTCTCGACGATCCGCCCCGCGTACATCACGTAGACGCGGTCGCTGATGGCGGCGGCCAGGCCCAGGTCGTGGGTGACGAAGAGCAGGCCGGTGCCGAAGCGCTCCTGGAGGTCGGCCAGCAGCGCGACCACCTCGGCCTGGGAGGTGACGTCCAGGGCGGTGGTGGGCTCGTCGGCGAGGAGCAGCGCCGGGTCGCCCATCAGGGCGGCGGCGATCATGACCCGTTGGAGCATGCCGCCGGACACCTGGCCCGGGTAGCGGTCCAGGACGGCGCCGGGAAGGCCGACCGCGTCCAGCATCTCGACGGCCCGCGCCGTGGCGGCCTCGGCGGAGAGCCGGCCGCTGAGCCGCACGCTCTCGGTGAGGAAGTCGCCGAGGCGGCGCAGCGGATTGATGGCCGCCCGCGGGTCCTGGAAGATCATCGCGGCGGTGCCGGTCCGCAGCCGCCGCACCTGGTCGGGCGTCATGGCGAGGACGTCGTCGCCCCCCACCCGCACGGTGCCCTCGGTGGCGGCTCCGGCGGGGAGCAGGCCGAGGACGCTGCGGGAGGTGAGGCTCTTCCCGGAGCCCGACTCCCCCACCAGGGCGACCGTCTCGCCGGCGTCCACGGTGAGGTCGACGCCGGCGAGGACGGGCCGGGCGGTGCGGGGCAGGCGCAGGCGGTAGCCCCGGATGTCGAGGGTGGTCATCGGTCCCTCCTGGCGACCTGGTCGGCCCAGCGCTCACCGACGACGTTGAAGGCGACGACCGTCAGCACGATCGCGACGCACGGCAGGATCGCCGACAGCGGGTAGCCGTGCTGGACGGCGGACTGGCCGTCGAAGACCATCCGGCCCCAGTCCGGGGTCAGCGCGGGGACGCCGAGACCGAGGAAGGAGAGGCCGGCCAGGTCGATCAGGGCGTAGCCGAAGTTGATGGTGGACTGCGCCAGGACGACCGGCGCGATGCCGGGGATGACGTGGCGCAGGCAGATCTGCGGGCCGGAGTGGCCCTGGACCTGGTAGGCCTCCACGTAGGGGCGGGCGCGTTCGGCGAGGACGAGCGAGCGGGTGAGCCGGCTGACGTAGGGCAGGTAGGCGATGGCGAGCGCGATGACCGGGGCGATCAGCCCCTCGCCGTAGACGGAGACGATCAGGATCGCCAGCAGCATCCCCGGGAAGGCGAAGACGAGTTCGGTGCTGCGGGAGAGCACCGAGTCCAGCCAGCCGCCGCGCCAGGCGGCGGCGGTGCCGACGGCCACGCCGGCCAGGGTGGAGAAGGCGACCACGCCGAGCGGTCCGAGCAGCGACGTCCGGGCGCCGGTGACCAGGCGGGAGAGGGTGTCCCGGCCGGAGGCGTCGACGCCGAGCAGGTGGTCGCCGGAGGGTCCGGCGAGGGCGTTGCCGAGGTCGACGGCGTTCGGGTCGGCGGGGGCGATCCACGGCGCGAGGACGGCGGCCAGCACGACCAGCGCGACGAAGCCGAGGCAGAGCAGCTGGAGCGGTGCGCGGGCGGTGCGCGGCCGGCCGAGGCCGGGCCGGCGCAGCAGGGTGTCGGTCATCCGGCGGCCTTCCTCGCTCCGAGGGTGACCCGGGGGTCGACCAGCGGGTGCAGCAGGTCGACCACCAGGTTCACCGCCATGAACAGCCCGACCATGATCAGGGAGATCGCCTGCACGGTGGGGAAGTCCTTGGTGGTGGTGGACAGTTCGAGGAGCTGGCCGATGCCGCCGACGCTGAACGCGGTCTCCACCAGGACGGTGCAGACCAGCAGCGTGGAGACGATCAGCCCGCCGGTGGTCAGCACCGTGCCGAGGGCGTTGCGGAAGACGTGCCGGCGGATCACCTGGTGCTCGGTGACGCCCCGGCTGCGGGCGACGGTCACGTGCTCCTGGCCGAGCACGTCGAGCATCGCGGCCCGGGTGACCCGGGCGAGCATGCCGATCAGGTAGCACGCGAGGGCGAGCGCGGGCAGGGCCAGGTGCCGGAGCATCGAGCCGAGGCCGTCGCCCGTCCCGCCGGTGGGGAACCAGCCCAGCTTCACCGCGAACAGGCCCTGGAGCAGGACGGCCGCGACGAAGGACGGGGTGCCGACCGCGACGGTGGTGGTGACGAGGATGGCCGGGTCGGTGCGGCCGCCCCGGACGGCGCCGATCCAGCCGAGCAGCAGACCGATGAGGACGACCAGGACCAGCGCCATCACGACCAGCAGCAGGGTGGCGGGCAGCCGGTCGGCGAGCAGTCGGGAGACGTCGGTGCGGTAGGTGATCGAGCGCCCGAAGTCGCCGTGCAGGATCTGCCCGGCCCAGCGCAGGTACTGCAGCAGGAACGGGTCGTCCAGGTGGTACTGGGCGTTGACCGCGGCCAGCGCCTCCGGGGAGGCCGAGCGGCCGGCGAGCAGGAAGCTCGCCGGGCTGCCCGGTGCGAGGTACATCGCCCCGAAGATCACGAATGAGGCGGCGGCCAGGGTGGCGGCCATCTCGGCCAGCCGTCTGGCGGCGAATCTCAGGAAGCTCACCGGGCCGCCCCCACAGCGGCCGCCCACGGGTGGTACAGGTACGAGATGGTGGTGGGCGCGCCGGTGATCCGCTTGTTGAGGAACACCGCGGTGGGCCACTCCGCGACGGGTATCCAGAGCAGCTGCTCGGAGGCGGTCCTCTGGAGCTGGGCCGCCAGGGTGAACCGCTCGGTGGGGTCGGTGGCGGCGGTGGCCTTCTTGACCAGGTCGTCGTAGCCGGGGTCGCTGTAGGAGGCGAAGTTCTGGTAGGCGCCGGTCCGGAAGTTGGACAGCAGGTCCAGCGGGTCGGTGATGGAGTCGTAGTACGTCTCCGGGAAGAGGTCGATGCCCTCGCGTGCCTTGGGGTCGGTGAACAGCGCGGTGAAGGCGTTCGGCGCGATGGTCTTCAGCCGGATGTCGAGGCCGATCCTCGCGCCCGCCGCCTGGACGGCGGTGGCGAGCAGCGAGACGTCCTGGCCGATCGGGCTGGTGGCGACGGTGAGGGTCTTCCCGGTGGCGCCGGCCTCCTTGACCAGCGCCTTGGCCCGGGCGAGGTCGGGCGCGGTGGGGGTGAGCCCCTCGAACGCCTCGGTGCGCAGGTGCTCGGGGGCGGCCGCCCAGGCGGCCCGGGTGGTCAGCGAGCCGGTCACGCTGCCGGCCCCGCCGAGGCCGGTGCGGACGAAGCCGGCCCGGTCCAGGGCGAGCGAGAGCGCCCGGCGGACCCGGACGTCGCCGAGCGCGCCCTGCATGTTGGTGACGTTGAGGTTGACGGTGCTGAGGCCCTCGCCGAAGTAGAGCGTGCCCGCGCCGCCGGTGCGCAGCCGCTCGTAGCTCTCGGTGGGGATCAGGTAGCCGCCGTCGGCCTCGCCGCTGAGCATGGCGTTGACGCGGGCCGAGGGGTCGGTGAGGAAGCGGAAGACCGCCTTGGCCGACTTGGCCTTGGTGCCCCAGTAGTCGTCGAAGCGCTGGAGCTCGATCGACTGGCCCTTGGTCCAGGTCCCGAGCTTGAACGGGCCGGTGCAGGCGAGGCTGCCGGTGGTGCCGTAGTCCTTGCCCGCCGCCTCGATCCCCGCCTGCGAGGCGACCACGCCGGCGGCGGTGGCCATGTACTGGTTGAACTGCGAGTCGGGCTGGGTGAGCTTGACGGTGACCTGGAGCGGACCGGTCTTGGTGACGGTGCTGACGTTCTGGAACTGCTGCGCCCAGGCGGCCGCGTTGTCGGGGTTCATCTGCCGGCCGAGGCTGTACACGACGTCGTCGGCGGTCATCACCGCGCCGTCGTGGAAGCGCACGTTCGGGCGCAGGTCGTAGACCCAGGTGGTCGGGTCGGGGCTGGTGGCCTTCTCCGCCAGGCCCGGCTCCAGGGTCAGCTGCGGGGTCCACCGCATCAGACTCTCGCAGACGTTGGACAGCACGGTGTTCTGCGGGTAGTCGAAGGCGGAGATGTAGTCCAGCGTGGGCGGTTCGGCGTAGACGGCCCAGGTGAAGGAGTCCAGGCCGCCCTGGGCGGGCGGGGTGCCGTCGGACAGCCGGTAGGCCGTGCCGCCGTCGGTGCCGCCGGTCTTCGGCGGGCCGGAGCAGGCGGTGGCGAGGGTGAAGGTGGCGAGCGTGGCCGCGGCCAGGGCGGCGGCCGGGAGGGTGCGGCGGCGGCGCGCGGATCTGCGGGGTACGGGCCGGTCCTGGGGGTCTGGCATGAGGGTGGCTCTCTTCCGTGCGGGACGGGGGTGGCGAGGGGTGCCGGACCGGCGGGCCTGGGTGCGGGTGGGGTGCGGGCCCGCGGTCCGGTCGGAAGGTGGTGGCGGGCCGGTCACCCGGCCGGGCGGGCCGCCGGCACCTGCTGGGTGATGCAGTGGACGCCGCCGCCGCCGAAGGCGATGACCCGGGAGCGCACGCCGACGACCTTGCGGCCGGGCAGGGCGGCGGCGATCACCGCGAGGGCCTCCTCGTCCTGCGGCACGCCCGCGGTCGGCACGACGACGCCGCCGTTGGCGAGGTAGAAGTTGAGGTAGCCGACCTCGGTCTCCTTGCCGTCGACCTCGACGAAGGCGCTCTGCGGCAGGTCGACGATCTCCAGCTTGCGGCCCCTGGCGTCGACGGCCGCCTCCAGGACGGCCCGGTTGTCGCGCATCCGCCGGTAGTCGGGGTGCTCCGGGTCGTCGGGGAGCTGGACGACGACCTTGCCCGGGGCCACGAAGGCGCAGACGCCGTCGACGTGGCCGTCGGTCTCGGTGTCCAGCAGGCCGCCGTAGGGCAGCCAGATCACCGTGCTGACCCCGAGCTTGGCCATCAGCTCGGCCTCGATCTCGGCCTTGCTCAGGCCCGGGTTGCGGTTGGGGTGGAGCAGGCACTGCTCGGTGGTGATCAGGGTGCCCTCGCCGTCGACGGTGACGGCCCCGCCCTCCAGGACCATCCGGGAGTCGATCCGCTCGACGCCCAGCTTCTCCAGCAGGACGCCGGCGATCCGGTCGTCGGTGTCGTACGGGTGGTGCTTGCGGCCCCAGGCGTTGAAGCGGAAGTCCACGCCGGCGCGCTCGCCGTCGGGGCCGAGCACGAAGATCGGGCCCGAGTCGCGGAACCACGAGTCGTCGAGGGGCAGTTCGACGACCTCGACGCCCTCCCCGCACAGGGTGCCCGCCTCCTCGCCCTGCCCGGGGCAGGCGACCATCGTCACCGGCTCGAACTCGGCGATCGCCCGGGCCACCCCGGCGTACTCCCGCCTCGCCTCGTCCAGGGTCTCGCCCCAGAGTTCGGCCCTGGTGGGCCAGGCCATCAGACAGCCCTCGTGCTCGGTCCACTCGGCGGGCATCCGGAAACTCACGATGGAACTCTTCTCTGCTCGTACGTTCGGTCGGTGGGGAAGCCCCCGCCGGGGCACGGCTGGTGGCGCCTGGCGGGAGGAGCGGGGCCGCCTCAGAGGGTGTCGGGCACGGCCGGCTGGGACTGCGTGGAGCAGTGGATGCCGCCTCCGCCGCTCGCGACGGCGTCGATGTCGACCTGGACGATCCGGCGGTCGGGGTAGGCGGCCTGGAGGATCGCGTAGGCGACGCCGTCGGCGTAGCCCTCGCCGAACTGCGGGACGAGGACGGCGCCGTTGACGGTGTAGTAGTTGGTGTAGCTGGACAGGAAGTCCTTGCCGCGGCCGCGGATCAGGGTGCGGTCCGGGCCGGGGAGTTCGGTGATCCGCAGCCGCCGGCCGCGGGCGTCGGTGGCGTTCCGCAGCACCCGCTTGGCCTCGTCGTAGACGGCGACCCAGCGGGCGTCCGTGCCCGGGCCGGGCTGGTCCAGCAGGACCTCGCCGGGGGCGGTGAAGCGGGCCAGGCAGTCGATGTGGCAGTCGGTGATGTCCTGCCCGGCCAGGCCCGGGACCCAGATGACCTTGTCCATGCCCAGCGTCGTCCGCAGCTCCTGCTCGACCTGGTCCTTGGACTTGCCCGGGTTGCGGTTCGGGTTGACCAGCGAGCTGACGGTGGCCAGCAGGGTGCCCTGGCCGTCGGTCTCCAGCGAGCCGCCCTCACCGGTGAACGGGGCCCGGATCCGGTCGATGCCGTACGCGTCGAGGAGGGTCGCGGCGGCCGTGGCGTCCTTGTCGAACGGCTGGTAGTAGGGCGTGCCGGTCTTGCCCCAGCCGTTGAAGTTGGTGTCGACACCGGCGATCGCGCCGGGCGCGACGACGAAGGTCGGCCCGAAGTCGCGGATCCACAGGTCGTCGTTGGCGATCTCCTGGACCTCGATCGCGTAGTAGGCGCCGGAGCCGCAGTAGTAGCGGGCGTCGGCGGCCTGTCCGGGGCGGGCCAGGACCACCACGGGCTCGAAGCGGGAGATCTGGCGGGCCAGGTCCGCGATGTTGCGGCGGACGGCGGACAGCTGGTTCTGCCAGACCGAGAACAGTGCGGGCCAGGCCATGAAGGTCCGGGTGTGGCGGTCGGTCTCGGCCGGCATCCGCAGCACCGGCCCGGCCTGCGGGGCGGCGGCCGCGCGGGCGCTCATCGGGAGCGCCGCCCCGAGGGCCGCCAGGGGGAGCGCCGCGGCGCCCGCTCTGAGCAGGCTGCGCCGGGTGGGGGAAAGCGTGCTCGGGCTGTTCGGGGTGTTCATGGGGCTCCCTGGAGGGATGGGAGGTGAGGGTGACCACATCCTGGACCGAACTGAAAGTTCAGTCAATGTTTTGACGCAAGGGACTTCGCCAGGTTCGGTCGCGGCCCGAAATGTCGGCTCCGTGCGAGGGCGCACCACTGCGCAGCGCCGCCCGGCAGCCCCCTTGAGGCCGCCGAATGCCGACCCGGCCCGCGTCCTGAAATTGTGGTCAGGATGTGGGCCCGAAAGTGGAACCGTACGAGTAGAGTGATGATCCGTGTCAGACCGTCGAACAGAGATCGTCAGAGCCGCCACCCGCGTGATCGCACGACGCGGCGTACGCGGGCTGCGGGTGGGGGAACTGGCGTCCGAGGCCGGCGTGTCCACCGCGCTGATCTACTACCACTTCACCGACCGGGCCGGGATCCTCCGCGAGACCCTGGCGTTCATCGGCGAACGGGCCGACCGCTACACCGCGGAGCCCGACCCGGAGAACGCCGCCCGGGGCCATCGGGCGCAGCAGAGCCCCCGGTCGGAGCTGGAGCAGGCCCTGCTGCTGGAGCTCCAGGACTCCGCCGAGGTGCGCGAGAACAGCACCGCCTGGGGCGAGTTGAGGGCCAGTGCGGTGTTCGAGTCCAGCCTGCGCGACGACCTCGCCCGGGCCACCCACACCTGGGTGCACGAGATCGCCGAACTGCTCGGCCGTGCCCACCCCGCCGGCACCGCGCCCGCCCACGCCGCCTCCGCGGAACGGCTCACCGCCCTGCTGGAGGGGCTGAGCGTCCGCTGGCTGAGCGGCTCGCTACCGCTCGACCACGCCCGCACGCTGCTCGGCGAGGCGGTCGACGCGGAGATGGCGGGCTGCCGACCGGTCGGCAAACGACCCTGACCGAATGATCGGTCAGGTTCGGCGAGACGGGTCGGGGCCGGTGAAGAGCGAGGACCGGCCGGCTCAGTCGGTCGGCCTGCCGGGCTGGTCGTGGGTGGAGCAGTGGATCCCGCCGCCGCCGGAGGCGATGTTGTCGATCTTCACCGGGACGATGTCGCGGCCGGGGAAGTGGTCGCGCAGGATCTGCTGGGCCCGGTCGTCCGCCTTGGCATCACCGAAGCGCGGCAGGAACAGCGACTTGTTGGCCACGTAGAAGTTGATGTACGAGGAGACGAACGCGTCACCGCGCCCGGTGATCCGGTCCGGGTCGGGCTGCGGCAGGTCGATCACCTTCAGCGGCTTGCCGTGGGCGTCGGTGGCGCCCTTGAGCACCTCGCGGGCCTGGACGGCGGAGCGCGACCAGACGTCGGCGGGCGCGCCGGGGAACGGCTGGTCCAGCAGGACGACCCCGGGCGCCGCGAACCGCACCAGGCAGTCCACGTGCGCGTCGGTGATGTCCTGGTCGCGCACGCCGGCGAACCAGATCACCTTGGTCACCCCGAGGGCCTTCTTGAGCTCGGCCTCGATCTCGTCCCGGCTCTTGCCCGGGTTGCGGCGCTGGTTGACCACCGAGCTCTCGGTGACCATCAGGGTGCCCTGGCCGTCGGTCTCGAAGGAGCCGCCCTCCGCGACCACCGGCGTGCGGACCCGTTCGATCCCGTACGTGCCGAGGACGGCGGCGGCCAGCGCCGTGTCGTTGCCGTGCTCCTTCTGCTTGTTGCCCCAGCCGCTGAAGTTGAAGTCGACGCCCTTCGGCGTGCCGCCGTCCTCGACGAACACCGGCACGGTGTCGCGCGCCCACAGGTCGTCCACCGGCAGCGGGACGACCTCGACGTCCTTGCCGCAGGCGTTCTGCGCCGCGTCCACCTGCGCGGGGCGGGCGAACATCACCACGGGCTCGTAGCCGCCGACGGCCCGGGCCAGCCGCGCGATGTCGGCCCGGACGTCGGGGAGCTGGTCCCCCCAGATCCCGGTCGACGCCGGCCAGGCCATGAACGTGCGGGCGTGGCTCTCCCACTCCGCGCCGAACCTGCGCCCGGCCGGCGCCGGCGACCCGCCCGGCGCGGGCGGCGCGGACGCCTCCGGGGCCGTCGGCTCGGCGGAGCCGGAGGACGTCGGCCGCTCCGGTTCGTCCGACGGGGCGGCGCAGGCCGCGGCGCCGAGGGTCAGCAGACCGGCGCCCGCCGCGGCACGCAGCATCGTGCGGCGGGACGGGACGGCGCGGGAGGTACGGGAGGGGGGCGGCTTGGGCACGGGGACTCCGGCTGGACGAGGGTGGAGGACTGCGGAACGTGGGGCCGGGGCCGCTGCTAGGGGAGCGGTTCCTGCATCGTGGAGCAGTGGATGCCGCCGCCCCCGGCCATCAGGCGGTCGACGTCGAGCTGGACGACCTCGCGCCCGGGGAACGCCTCGGCGAGGGTGCGGCGGGCGGCCTCGTCCTTGAACACGTCGCCGAACTGGGCGGCGATCACCGCGCCGTTGACGACGTGGAAGTTGAGGTAGGAGTCGACGAACTTCGGGTCGCGCGAGCGGACGGTGTCGGGGCCGTCGACCCGGATCACCTGGAGCCGGCGGCCCCGGGCGTCGGTGGCCCGGGAGAGGATGTCGAACTGCTCGCGGGCGTCCCGGGCCCAGACGTCACTGCGGTCCGCCGGGGGCAGCTGCACCAGGACGACACCGGGCCGGACGAACCGGGAGGTGACGTCGATGTGGTCGTCGGTGATGTCCTTGCCCTTGATCCCGGGGACCCAGATCATCCGGTCCGCGCCGTACACCTCCAGCACGGCTTCCTCGATCTCGTCCCGGCTCATGCCCCGGTTGCGGTTCTTGTTGACCAGGCTGCTCTCGGTGGCCAGCAGGGTGCCGTCGCCGTCCGTTTCGACCGACCCGCCCTCACCGACGAACTCCGCGTAGGAGAAGGGGAGTCGGAGCATCTCGGCGATGCCGCGGGCGACCTCGGCGTCGTCCCGGTGGGTCTGCTTGTTCCCCCAGCCGTTGAAGTTGAGGCCGACGGCGTCGAGCCGCCCGCGACCGTCGCGGCGGAACACCGGGGCGGTGTCCCGCATCCAGAGGTCGTCGGTGGGGACGGCGTCGGTCACCGTGACGGCGGGGCCGCAGGCGGACCGGGCCTCCTGGACGCTGTAGCCGTCCGGGGCGCACATGACCACCGGCTCGAAGCGGGCGATCGTCCGCGCGATCAGCGCGATGTCCTGCTGGACGCCCGCCAGCTGCCGGCCCCAGACGGACTTGCGGGACGGCCACGACATCCAGGTGCGGGCGTGCGGGACGTCGTCGCGGTCCACCCGCCACTGCGGGAGCCCCGCCTCGGCGTGGTCGGTCCGCCCTGCCTCCGGGACCGGACCGCGCGGGGGCTCCGCTCCGAAGAGTCGGCCGAACAGGGAACGGCCGTCGCCCTGGTTGTCGCTCATGCGGATCTCCAGAATCAGGTATTGCCCACCGGGTGACCGGTGGCCTTGCCGTGGGCG
Organism: Kitasatospora sp. NPDC001603; assembly: GCF_040298365.1. Lineage (NCBI taxonomy): Bacteria > Bacillati > Actinomycetota > Actinomycetes > Kitasatosporales > Streptomycetaceae > Kitasatospora > Kitasatospora sp. NPDC001603. The sequence continues at coordinate 13,560 of NZ_JBEPAA010000097.1, read as the reverse complement.
GTCGGGCCGTCGTACCCGGCGCCACGGCCCCACTCTCGCACTGACTGAAAATTCAGTCAAGAACACGGGCCTGGGTGTGCCCCGCCGAGTCGGGACCGCTCCCCCGGGCGCGGACAGGTCCGGACCGGGCCGGTCCGGACCTCGGCGTCTAGCGGCGCAGCCGCTCCAGCTCGATGTCGATCGCGCCGCTCATCAGCTCGCGCGCGTGCTCCCCCGGCAGGCTGCCGCTGAGCCACCGGACGCTGAGCCCCTCCATGAGCGCGGTCAGCCGCTCGGCGGAACTCGCCAGCGCGGCGGCTCCGTTCATCGGCCGCACCTTGCCCAGCAGGTCGGCGACCTCCTGCACCCAGACCAGCGTCGCGCGGGCCAGGTCCTCCCGCAGGTCCGGGTCGAACACCGCGCTCGCCCGCAGCTCACCCCAGGCCGTGCTGTTCTCCCGCACCTCGGGGGTGTCCTGGAGTTCCAGCAGCAGGGTCTGCTCCAGCTCGCCCCGGGCGTCCAGCGGCGGGGCGTCCGGGGCGCGCTCGGTCGTGTAGCGACCGGCCCGGTCGTTGATGAACTCCAACGTCGCCCGGAGGATCCCCGCGCGGTCCTTGAAGTGGTAGTAGATCAGCGCGGTGGACACGCCGGCTTCGGACGCCAGCTCCTCCACCCGCAGCCCGCGGACACCGCGCCGGGCGATGACCCGCGCGGCCGCTTCCATGATCAAGGTTCGACGGTCAGCCACGAGGGATCATCCTACCGGGAGGTCCGCCCGGCGGATGCCTCCCGACCCGAACCTGACTGAAACTACAGTCGGGGCTATGATCCGGTGCGATCCCGGACACCGGCGTGGCGGTGGGCCCTCCCACCGGGCCGGCGCCGCCACCCTCACTCGATCCGCCTCACTCGGTCCGCTGGTCACCCGGTCGACCGCGTCACCCGGCCGACCCGAGGACGACCGGGTCCCGGGCGAGGTCGGCCAGCAGGGCGTCCAGCTTCGCCCGGTCGACCGAGGGCATCACGAAGACGTGCACGTAGCTGCGGCGGGTGGTCTCGTCGCCCGGGACCATCAGCACGTCCTGGGAGGACAGCGACCACTTCGCCACCAGCTCGGGGCTCGGCTTGCGGAACCGCACGGTGACCGCGCCCGGGGTGCGGGCCGGCCAGAGTTCGACGCCCGTCTCCCGCTCGATCCCCCGCAGCCGCCGCTCCAGGTACCCGGCCAGCTCCTGGGCCCGGCGTATCCGGTCCACCTGGTCCTGGTAGGAGTGCCGGGACAGGTGGTCCCAGATGACCAGCGGGGAGAAGCCGTTGCGGGAGCCCGCGAAGGTGGTGTCCGGCGCGCCGATGTACTCCGGCTGGGACGGCGGCGAGATCTGGTACTTGACCTTCGTCATGTAGATGCCGCAGGGCCAGGGCGCGCCGGGCCACTTGTGGCCGCTCATCGCGATCGAGGAGACCATGTCCAGCTCGCCGTGCTCCCGGGTGGGCAGCCTCAGGCCGAAGTCGTACTCGGGCAGCTCGACGTCGGGGGTCCAGCCGTACGCCGGGTCCTCGTTGGCCAGCCGCAGGAACGGCGCGTAGCCGGCGCCGAGCGCGCCGTCCACGTGGATCCAGAAGCCCCGGCGCAGGTCGACCAGCGGCTCCCCGGTCCGCGGGTCCGTGCCGTAGACCACCTGGCGCTCGACCAGGCCGTACCGCTCGAAGATCGGCAGCAGCCGCTCGCAGACCTGCCGGACGTCGTCGTGGGCGCCCTTGAAGGTGCTGCCGAGGTTGAGGTTCACGAAGACCGGGTGCCCGTTCGCGGCGAAGAACTCGACCAGCACCGCGAGGGCGTCGACGTCGATCTCGCCCGGGCCGTCCCAGGAGAGGCCCGAGGGGCCGGGGCGGGAGGGCACCTCGGTGGGCCACTCGCGGCGCCCCGTGGCGGGGTCGACCAGCGGGCACCGGTCCGCGTACTTCTCCAGGCCCACGGCGTGGAAGGTCTCGACACCCAGCACCCGCACCGCCTTGGCGAAGGAGTAGTGGGTGTCCTCGGAGTAGAAGGCCACCGGCCGGTGCGCGTTCGGGTTGTCCCGGTCGGGCGCGGCCTGCACGTACCGCAGGGCGTCGAACGGGGCCGTCGGCGGCTGGATCAGCGCCTTGCCGCTCAGGTAGTCCCGGGCGTTCCAGAGCGCATACATGTTGCCCTCGGTCGAGCCCATCGAGAGCATGTAGCCCCAGTAGGACTCGGGGTCGGCGGGGTCGTGCGGCCGCTCGGCGTTCCACAGGGCCGCGTAGTAGTCGAGCACCGCGCGCTCGACCACCTTGGTGTTCGGCTTGTAGCCGCCGCTCTGGAACGGGTCCCCGAGGTTGTTGATGTTGTTCGGCATGAACCGGGCCAGGTCCAGTGCGCAGCCCTGCATGTCCTGGGTGGCCTGGTAGCCCACCAGGTGCCGCCGCTTGCGGGTCAGGTACTCGTCCACGGTGTCCAGGGCGCGCAGGCGCCGGTCGTCGTCCAGGCCGCCGGTGGGGAGCACGAAGTCGCGGCCGTCCAGCTCCGCCCCCGGGTCGACGGCGGTCGCGGCGGCGAAGGTGGCGGTCGGGCTCATGGGCGCGGCACTCCAGGGTGTTGGTGTGGGGGGCGACGTGGGGGTCGCGGTGGGGGCCGCACGGGTCGCCGCGGGCCGTCCACCGGCGGGGAACGCCGCAGGGGCGTTCGACGCTCGCGGTCAGGATGGAACTTCCCGGCGCCCGGGGGAAGTTCCTCCGCATAAGATTCGGTGGCACGGCCCGAGATCTTGCGGATCGGCGGAAACGGCTGGAATCCTGCCCGGCATGCCGAACATTCCACCGACCCGCAGAGCGCCCGTCGACGACGTGGACCGGGCGATCCTGCGCGTCCTCTCCGACCACGCCCGGCTGCCCAACAACGCGCTCGCCGAGGCGGTGGGCATCGCCCCCTCCACCTGTCTGGCCCGGGTCCGCGCCCTCCAGGAGCGCGGGATCATCCGGGGCTTCCGGGCCGACGTCGACCCCGCCGCGATCGGCCTGCCGCTGCAGGCGATGATCTCCGTCCGGCTGCGCGCCCACACCCGGGAGCAGAACGAGAGCTTCCGCGGCACCGCCCCCGACCTGCCCGGCGTCCTGGCGGTGTTCCACATGGCGGGGTCCGACGACTACCTGCTGCACGTCGGCGTCGCCGGGCCCGAGGGCCTGCGCGACTTCGTGGTGGACCACCTCACCACCCACCCGGCGGTGGCGCAGACCCGGACCAACCTGATCTTCGAGCAGATAGCCGGCCGCCGCTACCTCGGCGACCCGCTCCCGTCGACCGGCTGAGCGGCCGAGCCCCCGGCGAGCGGCGGGGTACCGGGGTACCCGGCCCGCCGGTGCGGCACGTCCGGCCGAATCGGAGGAGCATCGAGTGCGGGGGCGACCGCGGCGGCCGCGGCGGCACTCGGTGCGACGACACTCGGCGCGGTCGGCCGGGCACGAGGAGGAAGGCCATGATCGTCGACTGCGCGCACTACCGCGACGGACGCCGCCAGCACGAGGGCCCCATGCCGCTGGAGGAGGCGGCCGCGCGCTGCGCGCAGGGCGGGTTCGTCTGGCTGGGCCTGTTCGAACCGGCCCCCGAGGAGCTGGCCACCGTGCGCGAGGGCTTCGGACTGCACGAACTCGCCGTCGAGGACGCCCAGGCCCACCACCTGCGGCCGAAGGCCGAGCGGTACGAGGACGGCACCGAGCTGATCATCCTGCGCACCGCGCGCTACGACGACGACCGCGAGGAGGTCGACTCCGGCGAGATCAGCGTCTTCCTCGCCGAGCACTTCGTGATCACCGTCCGCCAGGGCATCGCCAGCGAGCTGGCCGGCGCCCGCAACCGGCTCGAACGCAGCCCCGAACTGCTGCGGACCGGCAGCGCCTCTACCCTGTGGGCGATCCTCGACCAGGTGGTCGACAGCTACGCGCCCGTCGTCACCGAACTCGAACGCGACATCGAGGAGATCGAGGCCACGGTGTTCTCCGGCACGGTCGCCCCGACCGAACGGATCTACTTCCTGCGCCGCGAGGCCACCGACTTCTACCGGGTCGTCCACCCCCTGCTCGCCGTGCTCGCCCGGCGGCTCCAGCCCGGCCGGTCGGCGCCCGAACTGCTGCCGTACTTCCGGGACGTGCACGACCACCTGCTGCTGGTCAACGAGGAGGTCGCCGCCCAGCGCGACCTGCTGGCCACCGTCCTGGAGGCGAACATCGCGGTGATCTCCGTCGAGCAGAACCGGATCAACCTCCGGCAGACCGCCACCATGGAGCGGCTCACCATCGTCGCGACCGTCTTCCTCCCGCTGTCCTTCGTGGTCGGCTTCTTCGGCCAGAACTTCGGCTGGCTGGTCGACCACATCGGCAGCCTCACCGCGTTCGTCGCCCTCAACGTCGGCGGCCTGCTGCTGCCGTGCCTGCTGCTGTACATCTGGCTGCGCCGGCGGCGCGCCCGCCCGGCGCCGCCGGTCCCGGGGGCGAACAGCGCCGTCCGGCACACCCCGAGGGCCCCGATGGGGTAGGGTGGGCCACCGCCCGCGGCGGATACCGGCCACCTGGCGCGCGGCCTGTTCCCCACCCGCCCGCCGAGGCGTAGCGTGACCGCGTGAACGCGGACCCGCTCTCCCGGCACGACGTCGTGATCGTCGGCGGCGGCCACAACGCCCTGGTGGCGGCGGCCTACCTGGCCCGGGCCGGCCTCCGGGTGCTGGTGCTCGAACGGCTGCCGCAGGTGGGCGGGGCGGCGGTGTCGGCCCGGGCGTTCGCGGGCGTGGACGCCCGGCTGTCGCGCTACTCGTACCTGGTGAGCCTGCTGCCGCGCCGGGCCGTCCGGGACCTCGGGCTCCGGCTGGACCTGCGGCGGCGCCGGATCTCCTCCTACACGCCCACCGTCCGGGACGGCCGGCCGACCGGTCTGCTGGTGGACGCCGCCGACCCCGCCCGGACCGCGGCGTCCTTCCGGGCGCTGACCGGTGACCCGCGCGAGTGGGAGGCCTGGCAGAGCTTCTACGCGGCGACCGGGAAGCTCGCCGAGCGGGTGTTCCCGACGCTCACCGAGCCGCTGCCCGCCCGGGCCGGGCTGCGCCGGCTGGTCGCGGACGACGCCGTGTGGGAGTCGTTCTTCGAACGCCCGCTGGGCGAGACGATCGAGCGGACCTTCACCGACGACCTGGTCCGCGGCGTGGTGCTGACGGACGCGCTGATCGGCACCTTCACCCACGCCCACGACCCCTCGCTGCTGCAGAACCGCTGCTTCCTGTACCACGTGATCGGCAACGGGACGGGCGACTGGGACGTCCCGGTCGGGGGGATGGGCGCGGTGACGGGCGCGCTGGCCGAGGCGGCGCTGGCGGCCGGCGCGGAGATCCGGACCGGCTGCGAGGTCACCGCCGTCGCCACCGACGGCACCGGAGAGGCCGAGGTGTCCTACCGCCACCGGGGCGGCGAGGCCACCGCGGTGGGCCGCCGGGTCCTGGCGAACGCCGCCCCGGCCGTCCTGGCCCGGCTGCTGGGCGAGGTCCCCGGGCCCGCCCCGGAGGGCGCCCAGCTGAAGGTCAACATGGTGCTGCGCCGGCTGCCACGGCTCCGGGACCCGGCCGCGGATCCCCGCGACGCCTTCGCGGGGACCTTCCACATCGCCGAGGGGTACCGGCAGTTGGAGACGGCCCACGCCGAGGCGTCGGCCGGCCGGATGCCCTCGATGCCGCCGTCGGAGATCTACTGCCACACCCTCACCGACCCGTCGATCCTCGGGCCCGAGGCGCTTCGGCAGGGGCTCCAGACGCTCACCCTGTTCGGACTGCAGATGCCCGCGCGGCTGTTCACCGACCCGGCGGCCAAGGAGCTCGCGCTCGCGGCGAGCCTGGCCCGGCTCGACGAGGTGCTGGCCGAGCCGCTCGCCGACTGCCTGGCCACCGACGCCGCCGGGCGGCCGTGCGTGGAGGTCAGGACCCCGCTGGACCTGGAGCGGGAGATCGGCCTGCCGGGCGGTCACATCTTCCACCGGGACCTCGCGTTCCCTTACGCGACCGGGGAGCCGGACGGCGCCGCCGCCCGCTGGGGCGTGGCGACGGCGCACCCGAACGTGCTGCTGTGCGGCGCGGGGGCGGTCCGCGGCGGCGGCGTCAGCGGCATCCCCGGCCACAACGCGGCGCAGGCCGTCCTGGAGGACCTCGGGCCGTAGCCGCCGAACGGCCGCCGGCTCAGCGCACCGGCAGGTCCAGCACGGCCGGGTCGGCCGGCGTGGAGCCGAAGGTCACGGTGGAGCCGGACGGCGTGCGACCGCCGTAGAGGGCGTCCCGGGTGCCGAGCACCAGCGCGAGCCGGTGACCGGCGGGCAGGTCGTAGGCGGTGGCGAAGAGCGTGACGTCCAGCGGGAACGGCTGCCCCGGCGTCCGGTCGGACCAGCTCTGCGGGCCGTGCGAGATCAGCCGGCCCACGCCCAGCGCGTCCACGTCGTAGAGGTAGGCGACGGCCGTGCCCTGCGGGGCGGAGGCGGTCACCGTGGTGTGCAACCGGGCCGCGCCGCGCACCGCCAGGCCCTGCGGCCGGGGCGGCGACTGCCGGACGACGGCGGCGGAGCGGTCCAGCAGCGGGACGACCGCGGTCGGCGCCCGGTGGAGCACCTGGTCCGCCAGCCCGGACAGCAGGGCGACGCCGCCGCTCGCCCCGGAGGCGGCGTTGCCGCGCAGCGTCGACCGCCAGTCCCCGGCGGCCGGTCCGCCGAGGTCCTCGGCACCCAGCGCCAGCGTCTCGGTACGGGAGCTGACGGCCTGCCAGTCGGGGTGGGCCTCCTGCGCGCCGGTGGGGCGGACCGCCAGGTCGACCGGGGGCCGCGAGTCGCCGGGGGCACCCTTGAGGTACTGGTCGAGCCAGGAACGGGCGCTGCTCCAAGCGGCGTTGGATAGGCCGAGCAGGCCGGTGAACTCCTGGCTGGCATGGTCGCCCGGGCGCAGTTCGAGGCGCTTGGGCCCGGTGAGGCGCTGGTAGAAGGCCGTCACCTGGCCGGGGTTGAAGAAGCTGTCGCCCCAGGCGTTCGCCAGCAGGACGGCGGTGCCGTTGGCGTTGATCCGGTCCAGGTAGCGGGCCGGTGAGCGGGTGTCCGCCCACCGGACGACCTCGGGCAGGTCGCGGTCGGCGAAGAGGTCGTCCAGCACCCGGCTGAACTCGGGGCTCCGGCGGCCGGTCGGCGCCTGGATCCCGGCGAGCACCGCGGCCGCCTGGACGTGCCGGGTCTGCCCGCTGTACAGCGAGTCGGTCAGGTCGGCCCAGCCGCTCAGCGAGGCGACGGCCTTGATCCGGGGGTCGAAGGCGGCGCCGAGCAGGGTGAGGCCGCCGCCCAGCGAGAGCCCCACCATGCCGATCCGCTCCGGGTCCGCCGGGGTCCGCGCCAGCGCCCAGTCGATCACCGTGGAGATGTCGGCGACGTCCTTCGGCCCGGCGACGTCGACCTCGCCGCCGGAGCCCCAGAAGCCGCGCACCGTGTAGGTGACGACCACGTAGCCCGCGGCGGCGAGCGCGTGGCCCTGGGCGACGTACTCCAGGTCGTTCTGCCCCCAGCTGGCCGGCTGCACCACCAGCGGGTACCGCCCCCGCGGGTCGGCCCCCGGACTGCCTGGGGCCGGGGTGAACACGTCCGCCTTGAGCACCACGCCGTCGTTCGCCGGGATGTCGGCCAGCCGGAACGACCCGACGGCGCCGGCGGCGGGGCCGGCTGCCGGGCCGCTCGCGGGGGTCGCCGCCGGGGCCGCCGCGGAGGCGGGCCGGGCGACGGCGGCCCCACCGAGCGTGAGCGCCGCCACCAGGACGGCACTGGCCGCCCGGCGGCCGGGACGGGGGTGGGATCGTTCCATCACTTCTTCCTCTGCCTTCGAACCACTGGAATCACGCGAATCCTCGGAGCCCGCTCGGAGCGACTCGAATCGCTCGGATCGCTCGGATTACGGAGGCCACTCGGACCACGCGGACAACACGGACCGCACGGACCTCGCGACTCCGCCCGGCCGTCGAGCCTAGCGAGCTGATGACCCATCAGAGGAGGTGATGATCAGCCACATTGCTCGCCAGTAGCCGTCGACGGATCACCCCACCGCCCCGACCCACCCCCGCCGATCGGCAGGGTCGCCGACCCGCCGAACGTCCGCAATGCGGCGTCCGGTGCCCGGTCATCGGGCATGATCACTTACGCTACTGAGCAGTCATCAGTTCGACGGATGACCGAACAGCACATGAACCATCGAACAACCAGGGGGAAACCGTGCTCCGTCGCATGTCCGCACTGACCGTCTCGGCCGTTCTCGCCGGTGGCCTGCTCCTCGCCGCCGCGCCCGCCCAGGCCGCGCCCGCCCAGGCCCGCGCCTCCGTCTCGGTCAACATCGGTGAGCTGCAGGTCCAGGCCGCCAAGCTGCGCCAGCAGGCCCAGCGCCTGCGCAGCCAGGGCCACTTCCAGGAGGCCAACGTCACGGACGCCCGCGCGGCCGGCATCGAGGCGCAGATCCGCCGCTACGAGGAGTGCGAGCGCAGCGTCCACTGCTGACCGGTCCACCCGGGGGACCCCCGCGTCGCGGCGCCCCGGCGCTGCGACGCGGGGGTCTCTCCGCGTTCCCCGCTACGGCCGGCCCGGGGTGGCGGCGCCGCCCGGCCGTCGGGTGTGGGCGAGGAGCGCCGGGACGACGACGTCCCACGTCCCCTCGGGAAAGACCTCGTGCCCGGTGCGTTCGAGGGCGATGAAGCGGGCGCCGGGAATCTCCGCCGCCAGGGCGCGCCCGTGCTCGACCGGGAACAGCGGGTCCTCGTCGCCGTGGAGCACCAGGGTGGGCGCGGTGATCCCGCCGAGCCGGTGGCGCCAGGGGCGGCCGGCATCGAGGAGGTAGGGGTTGGTCGACTGGGCGGCGATGTCGGCGGCGTGGTCCACGACCCGGGCGGCAAGCCGGCGCACGGCGTCCTCGTCGAACGGCCGCGAGACGGCGGCGAAGGGGCGCTCGCCCTCGACGATCGAGGCGATGACGGCGTCCCGGTCGGACCAGTCGACCCCGCCACCGCCGTCCGCTCCGGCCTCGCCGTCACCGTCCTCCACTCCGGCCTCGGACCCGGCCTCGGACCCGGCCCCGGGCCCGGCCTCGGACTGGGCCTCGGACTGGGCGAAGAAGGCCGCGAGCCGGTCCGACATCGGCGGGAGGTCCGCCTGCTCCCGTCCGGGGATGCCGGGTGTGGACGACGCGCAGGTGAGCGTGGCCACCCGGTCCGGGTGGTCGAGGGCCAGCAGCTGGCCGACCGCGGCGCCCTGCGACATGCCGACGACGTGGGCCGCGCCCAGGCCGAGGGCGCCGATCAGGGCGGCGGCATCGTCGGCCAGGTCCGGCAGCCCGTACGGCGGGGCGCCCACCGGGTAGGTCGTCGATCCCCCCGCGTCGCGGCTGTCGTACCGGACGACGAACCTGCCCCCGTCGGCCAGCCGCCGGACGAAGCCGTCGCTCCAGTTGAGCGCGCAGTGGCCCGCGCCGTGGATCAGCAGGACGGCGGGATCGGCGGGATCGCCGAAGAGGTCGGCGCTCAGCTCCGCGCCGTTGACCTTGAGGATGCGCCGGCCGGTCGTCATCGGGCCACTCCTTCGAGGATTTCCCGTCACGTGTCACGACGACCCTACGGCCAGGCGGGTCGTTCCCCGGCGAACGTCCGCACCCGACCGGTGGGTGGTGCGCTTCGGTCCCGTCGCCCGTGGGCAGCCTTCCCGGGCGGGGGCACGGATGCGAGGAGGACGGCATGCGCCAGGACGAGGCCAAGCACTTCGACGAGCGGACGGCGGCGGGTGACACCGCCGCCGAGCCCGGCGGCGCGGCCGATCCCGAGGCCCGCTACCGCCGTTCCTCGGCCTTCCTCATCGACGAGGCCCTCGGCTTCCTCTTCCCCGCCGCCCTCCGCGCCGCCGCCGACGTCGGCGTGGCGGACCACCTCGCGGACGGCCCCCGCACGCCCGCCGAACTCGCCGCCACGACCGGCCTGGACGCCCGCAGCCTGCACCGGGTGCTGCGCCTGCTCGCCACCCGGGGCGTGGTGGCGGAGGACGACGCGGGCCGGTTCACGCTGACCGACGCCGGGCAGGCGCTGCGCAGCGACGTCCCCTGCTCGGCCCGGACGGCCGTCCAGATGCTCACCGACCGCACCATGTGGCAGCCGGCCGGCGAGCTGACGAGCTGCCTGACCGAGGGCACGGCGTCGTTCGAGGGCATCTTCGGCATGCCGTTCTTCGACTGGTTCGCCCAGGATGCGCGGACCGCCGCCGTCTTCCACGGCGGCATGGCGGCGATGTCCGACGCCGAGAACGCGGTCATCGCGGCGGCCTACGACTTCCCGGAGACCGGCACGGTCGTGGACGTCGGCGGCGGCCACGGCGGCCTGCTGCTGGAGGTGCTGCGCCGCAACCCGGGCGTGGCGGGCGTCCTCTACGACCGCGCCCACGTCCTCGCCGGTCACCGCCTCGACGCCGACCACGAGATCGCGGGCCGCTGGACGCTCGCGGAGGGCGACTTCTTCGCGTCCGCACCGCCCGGCGACATCCACCTGCTCAAGCGCATCACGCACGACTGGGACGACGAGACCTGCGTGACCCTGCTGACCAGCTGCCGCCGCTCGCTCCACCCGGGCGGCCGCGTCCTGGTCCTGGACGCGGTGGTCCCCCGGGGCAACGCCCCGCACCAGTCCAAGACCCTGGACCTGATGATGATGGCCTCCCTCACCGGCCGCGAACGCACCGAGGCGGACTTCGCCGCCCTCTTCGAGCGCGCCGGCCTCCGCCTCTCCCGCGTCCTCCCCACCCCCACCGTCCTGTCCGTGGTCGAGGCCGTCCCGGCCTGACGGGTCATCAGGTACTGCTCGAAGGCGGCGGGCCCGGCTCCCGGGTCGAGTCGGCGGGGAGGAGTTCGGCGGTGCGGTGGGCGACCTCGTGGTGGAGGGCGTCGCGGACGACCCGGACGGCGGGGTGGGTCACCGCCTCGCGCCGTACGGCCAGCGTGATCGGCAGCCGGATGTCGACCTCATCCGGCAACAGCCTTCGCAGCAGGGCCCGTTCGGCGAGGAAGGCCGGCAACACGCCGATCCCGGCGCCGAGTCGGGTGGCTTCGACCTGGGCGAAGACGTTGGTGGAGGAGAACGCGGGTGTGACGCCCGGCAGATGGCGTTCGATGTCGAGGTCGCCGACCTGGAGCATCGAGTCGATGTAGAAGATCAGCGGATGCTCCCGCAGCTCGGTGACCGAGCCGGGCGGGCCGCACCGCGCGAGGTACTCGTCGGCGGCGTACAGGCCCAGCGCGTAGTCGGTCAGGTGCTCGGTCACCAGGCGGCTGCGCGGTGGCCGGCCGATCGCCAGGGCGAGGTCGAAGCCGGCCGGGCGCAGATTCAACTGCCGCGTGGCCGTGATGAGTTCTACGCGCAGTCGGGGGTGGCGCCGGCGTACCCGGGCCAGTGCCGGGGTGGCGAAGACGGTGCCGAAGCCGTCCGGGGCGCTCACCCGGACGGTGCCGTGCAGGGACGGCGCGTCCTGACCGGAGACCGCGTCGACGACCCGGACGAGGGCGTCCTCGATCGCGCGGGCGCTGTCCGCGACGGACCGGCCGGCGTCGGTCAGGCCCCAGCCCTCCGTGCCGCGTTCGATCAGCCGTACCCCGAGGCTCTTCTCCAGCGCGGTGATCCGGCGGGACACCGTGGTGTGGTCCACGCCGAGCGCGTCGGCCGCGCTGACCAGGCGGCCCGTGCGGGCGACGGCGAGCAGGTACCGCAGGTCGTCCGCGCGGAGTGCGCGCGGATCGGGGCCGCCGTGCTCCGGCCGCGGCGGCGGCTCCGGGTCGTCGCCGACCGGGCGGGTACGGGAGGGCACCGGGGCAGCGTATCTGCATTCGCGCACACCCCGTCTGCACGATTGGTGCTTGAGCGCACGACTCGGGGGCGGCAGAGTCGGGGCACCGTCGGCCGGCGCACCCGGCCGCCGTTCCTCCCAGCGTCGAGAGGGTCCCCCATGGTCGCCGGCCTGTCCCTGCCCCGGATCGTGCGCGTCGGCCGGGGCGCCGTCGAGGAACTGGGCGACGTCGTCGCCGGACTGGGGCTGAGCCGGCCCCTGCTCGTCACCGACGCGTTCCTGGTGGGGACGGGCGCGGCGGAGCGGGTGACCGCGACGCTGGTCCGGGCCGGGCTGAGCCCTCGCCTGTTCTCCGGCACGGTGCCCGACCCGACCACCGACTCGCTGACCGCGGGCCTGGAGGCGCTGCACGGGCACCGGGCGGACTCGGTCATCGGGTTCGGCGGCGGCAGCCCGATGGACAGCGCCAAAGCGCTCGCCCTGCTGGGCGTCCAGGGCGGTCGGATGCGCGACTACAAGGCGCCGCGCGTCAACCACGGGCCGGCGCTCCCGGTGATCGCCGTCCCCACCACCGCCGGCAGCGGCTCGGAGGCGACCCAGGTCACCGTCATCACCGACAGCGGCACGGACGAGAAGATGCTCTGCCTGGGCCCGGCGTTCCAGCCGGTCGCCGCCGTCGTCGACGCGGACCTGACCCTGTCGATGCCGCCCCGGCTGACCGCCGACACCGGCGTCGACGCCCTCACCCACGCCGTCGAGGCGTACGTCAGCCGCAAGGCCAACGCCTTCTCCGACGGTCTGGCCCTCACCGCGATCGCCACCATCGGCCGCCATCTGCGCCGCGTCTACGCGGACGGTTCGGACGCCGCGGCGCGCGAGGCCATGATGCTCGCCGCGACCCAGGCCGGGATGGCCTTCTCCAACTCCAGCGTCGCCCTCGTGCACGGCATGAGCCGTCCGATCGGCGCCCACTTCCACGTCGCCCACGGCCTGTCGAACGCGATGCTGTTCCCCGCGGTGACCGCCTTCTCGGTGGCCGCGGCCCCCGGCCGGTACGCCGACTGCGCCCGCGCCCTGGGCGCCGCGAGCGCGACGGACGCCGAGGGCGCGGCCGCCGCCAAACTCGTCGACGCCCTCCACGAGCTCTGCCACGACCTGGCCGTCCCCACGCCCCGCGCCCACGGCATCGACCCCGCCGCGTGGGCCCGGCTGACGCCCCTGATGGCCGAGCAGGCCCTGGGGTCGGGCTCCCCCGCCAACAACCCCGTCGTGCCCACCGCCGAGCAGATCCAGGAGCTCTACGCCCGGATCTACGCCTGATCACCGCCGACGCCCGCCGGGCTCACCCGCCGCAGGGCCAGCCGCGCGTAGGCCCGCACGTCCGCGTCGGAGTCGGCGAGCCGTTCCCGCAGGCCCGCCGCGACCGCCGGGGCGGACGGTGTTCTCGCTGGTCATCGGGGCTGCTCCGGACATCGGCGGGTGGTTCGGCCAGAACCCCAGAGCCGAACCCGCCGGTTCTTCGTTGCCGCCGCGTTACGCCATCTGACCAGCCATCACGACCACCTCCGACCTGCGGGAACACCGCCCGGCGCGACCGAACTGCCACCCGGCGCCGCCGCGCCGGGCGCCCCCGTCCGCACGGTGCGGTGGCGCCGGGTCGGCTCATCGCCTGCCGGTACGCGGCCGGGCGCATCAGCTGCACGGTG
>NZ_JBEPAA010000096.1:0-26770 GCF_040298365.1 Kitasatospora sp. NPDC001603 | reverse complement strand
GTACTCCCCCCGCTCTGTGCGGCGGGGGGGGGTGGTGTCCCGCCCCCCGCCCGGGCGGCGCCTCGGGGGGCGCTGCGCGGGCCGGGTGGGGGGGGGCGGGGGCCCCGGGCCCGCCCCCCGCACCCCCTAGCCCGGCCGCTCGCCCCCGGTGAGGCCCCTCGCCCCCGGAGCCCGGCCCGGCCGCGCCATGAGCCGGCCGGGCCGGGCCGTCAGCGTGCCGGGAGCTCCCGGCGCATGCAGAGCCGGGGCCAGCGGTCCAGGCCGTGCTCGGCCTCCCGGCGGCGGATCTCCCGCAGGCCGGGGGTGATCTCGCCGACGGCGAGCGGCCGGAAGCCGCAGCGCGCGTAGTAGGGCGCGTTCCACGGCACGTCGGCGAAGGTGGTGAGGGTCAGCGCGGGCGCGTCGGTGCCCGCCGCGAGGTGCTCGATCAGCGCCCGCCCGATCCCCCGCCGGGCGTGGCCGGGGTGGACCGAGACCTGTTCGATGTGCAGGGCGCCGTCCACCGGCTCGGCCAGCAGGTACGCGACGGGTGTTCCCCCGGCGCCGGGCGCGACCAGCGCGACGCCCTCGTCCAGGTAGCGGGCGAGTTCCTCCGGGGTGGGCGGCTCGTCCTCGGCGATCTCCGGCATCCCGATGGCGGCGAACGGCGCCCCGGCGGCCCGTTCCAGTGCGCACAGCAGCGGCAGGTCTTCTCGCGTGGCGGCTCGGATCAGCATCCGTCCAGTCTGCTGCAAGGGCCTTGCCGCAACCCAGCGTATTTTCCGACGGTCGGGTAACGGGGCAAACGGGACATAAGGAAGCTTGAGGATCTTCGCCTGTCAACTACCGTGCGGCTACGTCCAGGACACGTGGGCGTAACGATCGGCGATTCTTGCAGAAACTTGCTGCAAGGACTTTCGGTGACGATTGCGCCGCTGTTAACTTCCTTCCCGAGCCCGACCGCGGCAACGGTGCGGTCGGGACGAGGCAGCCATTATGCGCCTGTCTCACACATCTCGGGCACCCCCACCCCTCCCAAGGAGTTCTCATGCGGCGTGGCATCGCGGCCTCTGCCCTCGTTGTGGCCCTCGCGGTCTCGATGGCTGCCTGTGGCAGCAGCGGCTCCAGCTCGGACGGCAAGGCCGACGGGCCGGTCACCCTCACGTACTGGGACACGTCCAACGCGACCAACGAGGCGCCGAACTACCAGGAACTCGCCAAGAAGTTCGAGGCTGCCAACCCGAACGTCAAGGTCGACTTCGTCAACGTGCCGTTCGACCAGGCGCAGAACAAGCTCCAGACCGCCATGGGGGCCAAGGGCGCGCCGGACGTCTTCCGCGCCGAGGTCGGCTGGACCGCCGCCTTCGCGAAGGCCGGCTACCTGGAGCCGCTCGACGGCACCCCGGCCGCCGTCGACTCCGCCGCCTTCCAGCCCACCCTGGTCCAGCAGGCCAAGTACGAGGGCAAGATCTACGGCATCCCGCTGGTCACCGACACCTTGGGCCTGCTCTACAACAAGGAGCTCTTCACCAAGGCCGGCATCACCGCCGCGCCGAAGACCTGGGACGAGCTGAAGACCGCCGCCGCCACCGTCAAGGAGAAGGCCGGTGTGGACGGCTTCTGGCTGAAGGCGGCCGACGGCTACTACGCGATGCCGTTCCTGTTCGGCGAGGGCACCGACACCGTAGACGCCGCCGGCAAGAAGATCACCGTCACCTCGCCCGAGGCCGTCAAGGGCATCGAGACCTACAAGTCGATGTTCACCTCGCCGGGCACCGCCAAGGCCGACGTCACCAGCGACGCCTACGCGCACATGATGGACGCCTTCAACAGCGGCAAGGTCGCGGCGATCATCCAGGGCCCCTGGGAGATCACCAACATCTACAAGGGCTCCGCGTTCGCCGACAAGACCAACCTCGGCATCGCCCCCGTCCCGGCCGGCTCCAGCGGCAAGTCCGGCGCCCCCACCGGCGGCCACAACATCTCGGTCTACGCGGGCGCCGACAAGGCCCACAAGGCCGCCGCGGAGAAGTTCGCCGCCTTCATGACCTCGGCCGAGAGCCAGGCCTTCATCGCGCACAAGAACTCCACCCTGCCGACCCGCGCCGACGCCTTCACCCCCGAGGTCAAGGCCGACCCCGGCATCGCCGGCTTCCAGGCCGTGCTGGACAGTGCCCGGCCGCGCCCCGAACTGCCGGAGTACAGCTCGCTGTTCGCCTCGCTCGGCACCAACCTCGGCAAGGTGGTCCAGGGCACCGGCACCCAGGACGGCCTGAACACCGTCGCCACCGACTACGCCAAGCTCCTCCCGGGCTTCGCCAA
Organism: Kitasatospora sp. NPDC001603; assembly: GCF_040298365.1. Taxonomy (NCBI): domain Bacteria; kingdom Bacillati; phylum Actinomycetota; class Actinomycetes; order Kitasatosporales; family Streptomycetaceae; genus Kitasatospora; species Kitasatospora sp. NPDC001603. Next base: position 24,469 of record NZ_JBEPAA010000096.1, on the reverse strand, counting down.
GTAGTCACCCGGCCGTCCGGCCCGCCGCCACCTCCCGGCGGGCCGGACGGCCAGACCCTTAGCAGCAGTCGCCGAAGCGAGGCGGCGGACCTCCTCCGAGAAGGTGTCGAACAATGTCAGTCGCCGTGCAGGGCGCCACCGGCCAGGGCAGCCGGGAGCGCGATCCGCGTCCGGGCCTGATGGAGCGCCTCAAGCGCTCGTACGCCAAGCACTGGTACGCCTACGCGATGATCGCGCCGGTCGTGCTGGTGCTGGGCGGGCTGGTGCTCTACCCGCTCGCCGAGGGCATCTGGCTCACCCTCACCGACGCCAACAGCCTCAATGCCGCCCGCACGATCGGCGTCAACGAGATCCCGGCCAGCTACCACTTCGTCGGCTTCGACAACTACGCCGACATTCTCTGGGGCCCGGGCTCGTACGACCGCTTCTGGTCGCACTTCGTCTGGACCATCGCCTGGACGGCGCTCTGCGTCTGCCTGCACTACACCATCGGCCTCGGCCTCGCCCTGCTGCTCAACCAGAAGCTGCGCGGCCGTGCCGTCTACCGGATGCTGCTGATCCTGCCCTGGGCGGTGCCGACCTTCGTCACCGTCTTCTCCTGGCGCCTGATGCTCGCCGACGGCGGCGCCGTCAACGGCCTGCTCTCCGCCCTCCACCTGCCCGAGCCCGGCTGGCTGGACGACCCGGTGGCGCAGAAGGCGGCCGCGGTCCTGGTCAACACCTGGGTCGGCGTGCCGTTCATGATGATCTCGCTGCTCGGCGGCCTGCAGTCGATCCCGGCCGAGCTGTACGAGGCCGCCGAGATGGACGGCGCCACCGCCTGGCAGCGGTTCCGCCACGTCACCCTGCCCGGGCTGCGCACCGTCTCCTCGACCGTGGTGCTGCTCGGAGTGATCTGGACGTTCAACCAGTTCGCCGTCATCTTCCTGCTGTTCGGCGGCAACGGCGCGCCTGACGCCCAGCTGCTGGTCACCTGGGCCTACCGGCTCGGCTTCGGCCAGCAGCCCCGGGACTACGCGCAGTCCGCCGCGTACGGCGTGATCCTGCTGTCCATCCTCATCGTCTTCACCTCCTTCTACCGACGCTGGCTCGCCCGCAACGAGCAGGCCAACGGCTGACGCCGACCGGTAACCAAGCGACCCACGAAGGCAGGTAACCCCGATGAGCACCACCACCGAACGACCCACCGTCCTCGTCGCCCCGGCGGCGGCGGCCGCCAAGCCGGTCAGGACCCGTCGCCGCGGCGAGTCCGGCCCGCTCGGCAAGGCGCTGGCCCACGGCGCCCTGATCCTGGCCAGCCTGATCGCGCTGTTCCCGGTGGTCTGGATCCTCTACGTCTCGCTCGGCCCGGACAAGACCGACTACCTCCACCCCGGCGAGATCATCGACAAGATGACCCTGTCGAACTACCACACGGTGCTGTTCGACACCGACTTCTTCACCTGGTTCGGCAACGCGTTCCTGGTCTCCGGGGTGACCACGGTGTTCGGCGTGCTGATCGCCGCCACCACCGGCTACGCCGTCTCCCGGATGCGCTTCCCCGGGCACAAGCCGCTGATGTGGTCGCTGCTGGTCACCCAGATGTTCCCGATCGCGGTACTGATCGTGCCGATGTACACGATCCTGTCCGAACTCGGCCTGCTGGACAGCTACCTCGGTCTGATCCTGGTCTACTCGACCACCACCGTGCCGTACTGCGCCTGGCTGCTGAAGGGCTACTTCGACACCATCCCGGTGGAGATCGACGAGGCCGGCCGGGTCGACGGGCTCACCCCGATCGGCACCTTCTGGCGGCTGGTCCTGCCGCTCGCCCGGCCGGGTCTCGCGGTGGCCGCGTTCTACTCCTTCCTGACCGCCTGGGCCGAGGTGGCCTTCGCCTCCACCTTCATGCTCAGCTCCGACAAGTACACCCTGGCCGTCGGCCTGCAGACCTTCGTCAGCGAACACGACGCCCAGTGGAACCTGATGGCGGCGACCGCGGTCCTGATCGCGATCCCGTCCTCGGTCCTCTTCTACCTGGTGCAGCGTCACCTGGTCACCGGCCTGACCGCCGGCGCCTCCAAGTCCTGACCTGCCGCTCTCTAGTCCCAAGGGATACCGTCCATGACCCAGAACCTGGCCGACACCTCCCGGCCCGCCGCCGACGCCACCGCTCACGAGGCAAGCACCGGCGCGTCCAGAGGCTGGTGGCGGGATGCGGTCATCTACCAGGTGTACCCGCGCAGTTTCGCCGACTCCAACGGTGACGGCATGGGCGACCTGCCGGGCATCCGCAGCCGTCTGCCCTACCTGCGCGACCTCGGCGTGGACGCCGTCTGGCTCTCGCCGTTCTACGCCTCCCCGCAGGCCGACGCCGGCTACGACGTGGCCGACTACCGCGCGGTGGACCCGATGTTCGGCACCCTGCTGGACGCCGACGCGCTGATCCGCGACGCGCACGGGCTGGGCCTGCGGATCATCGTGGACCTCGTCCCCAACCACTCCTCCGACCGGCACGAGTGGTTCCAGCGCGCCCTGCGCGAGGGCCCGTCCTCCCCGCTGCGCGAGCGCTACCACTTCCGCCCCGGCAAGGGCGAGAACGGCGAGCTGCCGCCCAACGACTGGGAGTCCATCTTCGGCGGCCCGGCCTGGACCCGCACCGAGAACCCCGACGGCACCCCCGGTGACTGGTACCTGCACCTGTTCGCGCCCGAGCAGCCCGACTTCAACTGGGAGAACGGGGCCGTCGCCGACGAGTTCCGCTCGATCCTGCGGTTCTGGCTGGACATGGGCGTCGACGGCTTCCGGATCGACGTCGCCCACGGCCTGGTCAAGGCCCCCGGCCTGCCCGACATCGGCGGCGGCGACCAGCTGAGGCTGCTCGGCAACGACGTCATGCCGTTCTTCGACCAGGACGGCGTGCACGAGATCTACCGCAGCTGGCGGAAGATCCTCGACGAGTACCCGGGGCAGCGGATCGGCGTCGCCGAGGCGTGGACCCCGACCGTCGAGCGCACCGCCAACTACGTGCGCCCCGACGAGCTGCACCAGGCCTTCAACTTCCAGTACCTGGGCACCTCCTGGGACGCCGCCGAGCTGCGCTCGGTGATCGACCTGTCGCTCGACTCGATGCGCCCGGTCGACGCCCCCGCCACCTGGGTGCTCTCGAACCACGACGTCACCCGGCACAGCACCCGGTTCGCCAACCCGCCGGGCCTGGGCACCCAGATCCGCACCCCCGGCGACCGCGCGCTCGGCCTGCGCCGGGCCCGCGCCGCCACCCTGCTGATGCTCGCGCTGCCCGGCTCGGCGTACGTCTACCAGGGCGAGGAGCTCGGCCTGCCGGACGTCACCGACCTGCCCGACGAGGTCCGCCAGGACCCGTCCTTCTTCCGCAAGGCCGGCCAGGACGGCTACCGCGACGGCTGCCGGGTGCCGATCCCGTGGTCCGGCACCGAGGCCCCGTACGGCTTCGGCCCGACCCCCGGCGGCCCCAGCTGGCTGCCGCAGCCGGCCGAGTGGGCCGGGCTCAGCGTCGAGGCGCAGACCGGTGACCCGACGTCGACCCTGGAGCTCTACCGCAGCGCGCTGGCCATCCGCCGGGAGCAGTCCGGGCTGGGCGCCGGCACCGGGGTCGAGTGGCTGGCGAGCCCCGAGGGCACCCTGGTCTTCCGCCGCGGCTCCTTCGTCTGCACGGTGAACACCACCGCCGAGCCGGTGCGGATACCCGTGCCGGGCCGGCTGCTGCTGTCCTCCGCGGACGCCGCGCCGGAGGCCGCCGGCGCCGGCGGCGAAGCGGTTCTCGGACCGGACAGCACCGACTGGTGGGCGGTCTGACGTGGTTGCAATAGGCTCTGGGACCGTGACTACGGCGCGACTATCAGACATCGCGGCGCAGGCGGGGGTCAGCGAAGCCACCGTCTCCCGCGTACTCAACGGCAAGGCGAACGTTTCCGCCGCCACCCGGCAGACCGTGCTGGCGGCGCTGGACGTGCTCGGCTACGAGCGGCCGACCAGGCTGCGCCAGCGCAGTGCGGGACTGATCGGGCTGATCACCCCGGAACTGAGCAACCCGATCTTCCCCGCGCTGGCCCAGGTGATCGAGCAGGTGCTGAGCCGGCACGGGTACACCCCGGTGCTCTGCACCCAGACGCCCGGCGGCTCCACCGAGGACGAACTGGTGGAGATGCTGGTCGACCGGGGCGTGGCGGGCATCGTGTTCGTCTCCGGCCTGCACGCGGACACCACCGCCGACCACGACCGGTACGCCCGGCTGACCGGCCGGCAGGTGCCGTTCGTCCTGATCAACGGCTTCAGCGAGAAGATCGACGCGCCGTTCATCTCGCCGGACGACCGGGCCGCGATGTGGATGGCCGTCCAGCACCTGGCCGAGCTCGGCCACGAGCGGATCGGCCTCGCGGTCGGGCAGAAGCGGTACGTCCCGGTGCTGCGGAAGATCGAGGGCTTCACGGCGGCCCTGCGGGAGGTCCTCGGCCGGACCGAGGAGCAGGCCCGGGAGCTCGTCCACCACACGCTGTTCAGCGTGGAGGGCGGGCACGCGGCGGCCGGCGCACTGCTCGACAAGGGCTGTACGGCGATCGTCTGCGGCAGCGACATGATGGCGCTCGGCGCGATCCGCGCGGTGCGCCAGCGGGGGCTGTCCGTGCCGCAGGACGTCTCGGTGGTCGGGTTCGACGACTCGCCGCTGATAGCTTTCACCGAGCCGCCGCTGACCACCATCCGCCAGCCGGTCGAGGCGATGGCCACCGCCGCCGTCGACGCCCTGCTGGAGGAGGTCGGCGCGAACGCCGCCCAGCGCGGTGAGTTCATGTTCCAGCCGGAGCTGGTGATGCGCGGTTCCACGGGCGCCTGCGCCCGCTGAGACGACGACCGGGGCCCCGGAGGACGATCCAGTCCTCCGGGGCCCCGTCCTGTCCGCCCTCAGCCCTCCTGCGCGGTCGGGCGCTGCTGCCCGGTCCGCTGCCCGTCGGCGGCCTCGCCGGTCCGGCTCTCGGTGCGCCGCCCCCGGGCGAGGTAGTCGCGCAGGATCAGCTCCACCGCGTCCTGCGGGTTCCTGGTGCCGGAGAGCATCATCGCGTCGATCGCGAGATTGGCGTCGAGCGTGACGGTGACCTGGGCCATGTGACTCCTCCTCGGGTGCGGAGCAGCAGCATGCCCGCCCGGGCCGAGGTTTGGCCATGCCCGGGCCCGCGCCGTCCCGCGCGCGGGCGTGCCGGAGCCCCCGGGGAGGAGCGACCAGACTCTCCCCGGGGGCTGCGGCGGACGGCGCGGACCGCGTGCGGACCGCGCGCGGGATCAGACCCGGCCGGCGAAGTCCGGGGCCCAGTTGGCGATGGTCTGGGTCCGCACGCCCACGCTCGGGTTGGCGGCCTCGACGTACTTGCCGTCGCCGATGTAGAGCGCGACGTGGTAGACGCCCGAGTCCTGGCCGTTGTTGGACCAGAACAGCAGGTCGCCGGCCTTGAGGGCGTCCAGCGAGACGTGGGTGCTGGCGGCGGCCTGGTCGGCGGCGACCCGCGGGACGGAGACGCCCGCGGCGCGCAGCGCGGCCTGGGTCAGGCCGGAGCAGTCCCAACCGCCGTTGCCGGTACCGCCGTAGACGTAGGCCTGGCCGACCTTCGACTGGGCGAAGGAGACCGCGGCGGCCATGCTGCCGGTGGCGGCCTGGGCCGGCGCCTCGGCCGACGCCTGGGCGGCGGGCTTGGCGGCCGGAGCCTGGGTCTGCGCGGCCGGCTTGGTGGCGGTCGCGGTGGAGCCGTCGGCCTTGCCGGTGGCGCCCGAGGAGCGGTTGAACCAGTCGAAGCCCTGGCCGGACTCGTCCGAGGCCCGGGTCTTCGCGCGGTCGCCCAGGCTCAGGTGCTGGCCCGGGTAGATGACGTGCGGGCCGTCGCCGAGGGTGCCGCGGTTGAGCTCGTAGAGCCGCTCCCAGCCGCCCTGGACGTTGTTCTTGTCGGCGATCGAGGAGAGCCAGTCGCCCGCGACCACGGTGTAGTCGGAGGAGGCCTGCGTGTCCTGGCGGTACTGCTGCCAGTTCCGGCCCTGCGACTGCTGGGCGGAGTCGGCGGCGGCCGGGGTCTCGGCGGCCTTCGGGGCGGCCTTGGGCGCGGCCGGCTTGGCGGCGGGGGCGGGGGTCTGCGCCGGGGCCGGGGCGGCCTTCGGGGCGGCCGGCTTGGCGGCGGTCGCGGTGTCGACGGCGGCCGGGGTGCCGCCCTTGGTCAGACCGGCCTGGACGGAGCAGACGGGCCAGGCGCCGGGGCCCTGGACGGCGAGCACCTTCTCGGCGACCGCGATCTGCTGGTCCTTGGTGGCGAGGTCGGCACGCGCGGCGTAGCTGGTGCCGCCGAACGCCGCCCAGGTGGAGTTGGTGAACTGGAGGCCGCCGTAGAAGCCGTTGCCGGTGTTGATGCTCCAGTTGCCGGTGCTCTCGCACTGGGCGACCTTGTCCCAGGTGGCGACCGAGGCGGCCGAGGCGGAGCCGGCGGTGAGGCAGGGGATGGTGAGGCCGATACCGACGACGCCGAGGGTGGCGATCGCTCGGCGGGTGCGGCCGGACAGGCGGGTGCCGTTGGTGGGCAGCATGGTGACGCGGTCCTCTCCCACGCCTGCGAGGTGAGCTGTCGGATTCGGGCTGGAGTTGCCCGGCCGCGCTGTGGACGCGGCTTCACCCCTAGCCCCGAACCGGTACGAACCGGTCCCGGGCGACTTACCTGTGGTTCCCCCGCTCCTGCCGTGGTGCGTTCTGCGCTGCCAGCGCACCCGACGGCAGGACTCGGCGTTGCGGGTGGGCTGGGTCCGTGTGGCCACGAACGGGGAGCACGTTAAGCAGACTTAAGTTCAAACCGCAAACATGTGTGACGGCCATCACAGTTTATGAAGAGCGTGCTAAATGGCTGTCCACCATGATCAGAAATGACCGATTTCGAGCAACGCCCGTCGGAGTAACGGCAACTGCCTATGCTTCAGGGCATCAGGACCGACGCGGCCGTCTGGGGGGAGGGCTTCGCAGCGATGGTCATGGACGAGGGTCCGGAGGCCGGTGCGCCGGCCGAGCGGCCGCGTGGAACGCACCGCCGGGCAAAACACCGCAGAGCGGACATCCCGCCGGCCGAGCCCCGAACTCCCCTGCCCCGGCGGACGATGCTGCGCTGGCTCGCCGTCGGCACGGTCTTCGCGGCGGTCGGCGGCGAGGAGGCACTGCGGCGCTCCCTGGACGGCCGCTCCTCGCCCGTCGCCGCCGCGGAGGGCTCCGCCACGGGGCCGGGAGCGGACCCGGCCGCGGGGCACGGGCACGGCGCCGCGTCGCCCCCCGGGACGCCCGGGGGTGCCACCGAGGGCGCCCCCGCCGGGGGCACGGCCGCGCCCGGGCAGCCCACCGCCGGAGCCGCCCCCGCACCCACCCCCGACCAGGGCGGCCGCCCCTGGTCGGACCCGGCCGGCTGGGGCGGCCGGGTCCCCGGACCGCAGAGTGCCGTCCGGATCACCGACCGGGTGCTGCTCGACGCCGACGCCGCGATCGGCTCGCTGCTGGTCGAGCCGGGCGGTGCGCTCACCTTCGCCGCCGACCGCAGCCTCACCCTCGCCGCCGCGGGCAACGTCGAGATCCGCGGCACCCTCGCGCTCGCCCCCGAGGGCGCCGCCGTGCACACCGTGCGCTTCCCCGCCGTCGACGAGCGGCGCTTCCGGGGGGACGGCATGAAGGTGGTCGACACCGACGTCGGCCTCTGGGTCACCGGCGCCGGGTACCTGCGGCTGGACGGCGCGGCCAAGACCGCCTGGGTGCGCGCCGACCGGGCACTCGCGGCGGGCGACACCACCGTCAGCCTGGCCGCGCCGCCCACCGGTTGGCTGCCCGGCGACGAACTGGCCGTCACCCCGACCGGCCCGCCGGGCGAGGACGGCTTCTCCACCCGTTACGACCTCGCCGTCGTCCGGTCCGTCAGCGGATCCACCGTCACCCTGGAGGCGCCGCTGACGTACGCGCACCCCCGGGTGGCCGCCGGAGGGGGCGTCACGGTCGGCGCCGAGGTGCTCAACCTGACCCGCAGCGTGCGGATCGAGGGCACCGCCGAGGGCCGCGCCCACGTCCACCTCACCACCTCCCGCCGGGCCGACCTGCGGCACGCGGCGCTGCGCTGGGTCGGCCCGCGCACCGACACCGCGGAGTCCTGGAAGGGCCCGGACGGCAGCGCCCCGGTGACCGCCCCGGTGCTGGGCCGGTACGGGCTGCACTTCCACATGCTGGGCGACACCACCCGGGGCACCGTCGTCGAGGGCCTGGTGGTCCGCGACGCGGGGAGCCACGCCTTCGTCCCGCACGCCAGCCACGGCATCACCTTCCGCAGCTGCATCAGCCACGACACCTGGGAGGACGCCTACTGGTGGGACGGCCCGCCGGACACCCGCACCCCGCAGCAGCCCTCCGACGACATCGTCTACGAGTCCTGCGTCGCCTCCCGCACGCGGCTGGAGCCCAACCCGCGGGCCTACCGGCTGACCGGCTTCAACCTCGGCGCCGGCACCGGCGGCAAGGCGCTGGACTGCGTGGCCGTCGGCGTCCAGGGGGCCGACGGTGCCTCCGGCTTCGAGTGGCCGGAGAACAGCGAGGGGGTCTGGACGTTCCAGCGCTGCCTGGCCCACAACAACCTGCGGGACGGCATCTTCGTCTGGCTGAACGCCCAGCAGCACCACGTGGTCACCGAGTTCGCGGCCTACCACAACGGCGGGTGGGGCATCGAGCACGGCGCCTACCTCAACGACTTCGACTACACCGCGAGCGTGCTGTACGGCAACGGCGGCGGGGGAGTGGCGCTGCACTCGCTCGGCCGGGACAAGGGGACCCTCTTCGACGGCCTGCTGATCGACGCCGCCGGGCAGAGCGACTACGGCGTCTCCACCGCGCGCCACGAACTCGCCGGGGAGGCGGTCACCTTCAGCCGCAGCCGGTTCACCGGCCACCGCCGGGCCGGGATCGCCTTCCGGGCCACCCCGGACGGCAGGCCGGACGACATCCTCGTCCTGGACTGCGAGTTCGACGGCAACGAGCTCTGGGTGGACCCGGAGTCCGCGCCGCCGAAGAACATCCTGCTGCGCCGGGCGGGGCAGACCGAGGTGCTGCAGGTGCGCAAGGCGGACGGTGGCGGCGGGTGGTCGCCGTGGAACGCCACCGGCGTGCCGGTGGCCGCCTTCGCCGCGCAGTCCCGGCCGGTGCAGCTGCCGGCGCTGCGGCTCAAGGACGCGGCGGCGGCCACCGGCCGGGTGGGCGGGCGGACCTGAGGCCCGCCGGGGCCCGCACCGACGCGCCGCGGACCGGTACGGCGCGGGCCCGTACGGAGAGGGCCGGTGCGGCGGGGACACGGACGGCGGGGGGTACGGCGAGGGCCCGGAGCGGGTGCGCTCCGGGCCCTTCGGCGTTCGTGGTCCGCTACTCGGCGGCGGCCTCCCCGGCCTCCTGGGCAGCGGCCTCCTCGGCGGCGGCCTGCGCGGCGAACGCCTCGGGGGCGACGGCCGGCAGTACGGCGAGGTAGGTGGCGGCGATCAGCTGGCCCACCGTCGGGTAGGCGCCGAGCGGCGCGGCGCTCGGGCAGCCGGTCTCCTCGGCGGCCGTGGCGAGCAGCTCGGAGTCGGCCTCCGGGCCGATCACCAGCGGGGCCAGCGCGGGGCGCTGGGAGCCGGTCTCCTTGAGGTGCGCGACGGCGGCGGCCACCGAGCCGGGCACGTCGAGCGCGGCGGGCACGACCGGCACCGCGAGGCGGGCGGCCAGCAGCACACCGGTGATCCCGGCCGCCGCGGCGGCCTCCTCGCCGCCGACGGTGGTGAGGACGACGCCGTCCGCGGCCGTCGCGATGGCGAACAGCCGGGCGCGGTCGGCGCGGGCCAGCCCCGCCTCGGAGAGCCGGACGTGGACGGCCTCGGCGAGCAGCGGGTGCGGGCCGAGGACATCGGTGACGTGGGCGCCGTACTCGGCGGCCAGCGCGTGCAGTTCGGTCAGGAAACCGTGCGGGCCGGGGACCAGCGGCACCACGACCGGGGCGGGCAGGCCCGACTCGGCGGCGTGCGCCAGCAGTTCGGCGACGGAGAACTCGTCACGGCCGGGCTCGCTCCCGCCCGCGCCGCTGTCGAGGTAACCGGCCGCGGTCTGCACGCCGTTCTGCTCGCTGCGTACGATCGACAGCAGTTCCTCGACCACGGAACGGGACTCCGGCCCGGCGGTCGCGGGCACCGCGAGCACCAGGGCCGGGGATCCGGCCGGGATCTCGGGGCGCTCGGGGCGTCGGTGGCGCCCCCGCGCACGGGAGCCTGGGGTGCGGACGGGCAGTGGCGCGCCCGGGATGGCTGCGGTGCTCATGGCGGAGATCGTAGGACATCCCCCGGCCAACGCTGCAGTCGGCTGCCGTACCGGGAGGGGCGGGGTGCCCGAAATTCGGACATACCGTGATCAATCCCTATGTGGCTACCACTTCTGCCTGAGACGTGACAGGAGGTGCCGCGCGTTGCGGTGGTGGCGCGTGAGATGTCTCACAGCATACGGACGGTCTGACGGAGGGTCACGGCGGTGCGACTCCGGGCGCCCGAAGATCAACATTCAGCGGGTGGCCGCCTACGGGCGGTTATCGGAGTCTTCCCGATTGCCCCGGATATGTCCGCTTACGTTCCCTCAGGTGTCGAGGCGGTGAAGAGTTCCGATTTGTCGACGAAGGGCCCGTGCACCTGCAACGTCCCGTGCTGATGCACGTGCACTGGAGCTATCATCACGTCAAGTGAGGCGTTGTGCCGGGCCGGTACGGGGCCGGCCCAGTCGTTCGGCTGCGAGCCGGGGCGCCGAGCTGGACGACTACTCCGGAGCTCTTCGGGAGATTTCTATGCACGACAGGTACGACACGTACAACGGGATGGCGGCTGCGGACCTCAAGGACGTGGTCTGGCAGAAGAGCCTCCACAGCAACTCCCAGGGCAACTGCGTCGAGTTCGCCGCGCTCCCGGGGGGCGACGTGGCGATGCGCAACTCGCGCTTTCCCGATGGTCCGGCACTGATCTACACCCGGGCCGAGATCGCGGCGCTGCTGCTGGGCGCCAAGGACGGGGAGTTCGACCACCTGGCGGTCTGACCGTTTCGTCTTCTTCGCCATCGGGGGGCCGTCGTGGGTGCTGACACCACGACGGCCTTTGTCTTCTCCGCCCGGCCGCCCCGTGGTGGGCGTCGTGAGCGGGTGCCGCCGGTGCGGCCGTCGCTCCGGGAGGCTGTCGCCGGGCGATCGCGCGACCGGCTGTCGCCGACCGGTCGCCGTCGGGTCGGGGCTCGCGGGCGGGCCGCCGCGGACCGGGCGCCGCACGTCTGCGGCCAGGAGCGTGCGCGGCCGCGGATCGGGAGCGGTGCCGTTCTCCCGGTGCCGCACCCCGGGAGTGGTGCCGTCCTCCCGCCGGCCGCGGCGCACGGCTAGGCCGAGCGGCGGTGCCGCCCGCCGAGCTCCGCCAGCGCGCCGGCCTCGGGCTCGAACAGTGCCCAGACCACCTTGCCGCCGCCCAGCGGGTGCCAGCCCCAGGACCGGCTGAACGAGTCCACCAGGTGCAGCCCGCGACCCGATTCGGCGACGAAGTCCGCCTCCCGGGCCACCGGCCCGGTGCTGCTGGGGTCGCTGACCGCGCAGACCACCTGCGGTGCGCGGTGCACCAGGCTTATTCGGATCGGTAGTCGCCCCTCGGGAGCGGGCTGGGTGGGAAAGTCGTAGTCGTCGAGCGCGCCGCCGGTCGCACCGGGGCACGCGCCGATGGCGTGCCGCAGGGCGTTGGTCACCAGTTCCGAGGCCACCAGCGCGACGTCGTCGAACAGTTCGCTCAGTCCCCAGCGCTGAAGAGCGGTCCTGGCGAAGTCGCGCGCGGTTCTGACGGCTTCGTAGCGAGGGGCGAGCGTACAGGTGACCACATGGGGATCGACTGCCAAGGCCGTACCGGTGCTCATGAAGAGCTCCTCCCATAAGGGGGCGGACACGGCTGGACCCGCCGGGGTCATGCCGGTCACCTCCGACTCGCTAGGCCGCGCGGCCGCCCCCTCGACCAGTCGCGCGCGCACACGAAGGCCCGGTGGCGCGAGGGCGCTGCCGGGCTGGTGCGCGGAGTCGCGCGTGGGGTCGACGCGGAGCCCGCGGGATTGCCAGGGATGTGCAGGTGCACGTGCACCATCGTCCTCTGCGCTCACTGCAGATGCAAGAGTCGATTCACGTGCAGTCGTTCAAATGGCATATGCAAGCGCCGAATGCACGTGCATCCTGGTGTGAGGAGTGCAGAACTGATAGGAACATCCGTCAGTATCGGCACCGTGAGCGCTCAACTGATGGCAGACTGTGCGCTGTTTGCCCTAGGTGGAGGTTTCGACCGCATGACCACAGTTCAGCCGGGCGGCGGCTCGATGGTCCGCCGGATCCTCCTCGGCTCCCAGCTGCGCCGCCTCCGTGAGGCGCGCGGCATCACCCGCGAGGACGCGGGCTATGCGATCCGCGCCTCCGAGTCGAAGATCAGCCGCATGGAGCTCGGCCGCGTCAGCTTCAAGGAGCGCGACGTCGCCGATCTGCTCAGCCTCTACGGCGTGGACGACGGCGGTGAGCGCGAGGCCCTGCTCGGCCTGGTCCGGGAGGCCAACAAGTCCGGCTGGTGGCACAGCTTCAACGACGTGCTGCCGGGCTGGTTCCAGACCTATGTCGGCCTGGAGGAGGCCGCCGCACTGATCCGCACCTACGAGGTCCAGTTCATCCCCGGCCTGCTGCAGTCCGAGGAGTACGCACGGGCGGTTTTCGGTCAGAGTCGCCCGGTGATCAGCGAGGACGAGGTCGAGCGGCGGGTGAGCCTGCGGCTGCGCCGCCAGAAGCTGCTCGCCGAGGGCAGCAGCCCCCGGCTCTGGGCGGTCATCGACGAGGCGGCCCTGCGCAGGCCGGTCGGCGGCCCCAAGGTGATGCGCGGTCAGGTGCAGTACCTGATCGACGTCGCCGAGCAGGCCAACGTGGTGATCCAGGTGATGCCGTTCCGCTTCGGCGCCCACGCCGGGGAGTCCGGGGCGTTCACGATCCTGCGCTTCCCCGAGCAGGACCTCGCCGACGTGGTCTACCTGGAGCAGCTCACCAGCGCGCTCTACCTCGACAAGCGCGACGACGTCGACGCGTACATCCAGGTCATGGAGCGGCTCTGCGTCGACAGCCTGACGCCGGAGCGCACCATCGACCTGCTGGCGTCGATCCTCAAGGAGCGCTGACCCGGCCCGGGCGACCGGGCACCGAACGGCCGCCGGCCGCCGCGTTCACCCGCGGGCCGGCGGCCGTTCGCGTTCCGGCGGCTGCGGCTGCGGGGGGAGGCCGAGCGGCCAGTCCAGGCCGTAGCGGCCGAACAGGTCGGCGCGGATCAGCGCCAGTGGCAGCTCGGCGCCCGGCAGCAGCACCCCGATGCAGCCGCCCATCAGCGCGCTGCGCAGCACCGCGTGCTCGGCGAGCGGGTCGGGCGCGCCCCAGTCGCGCAGCAGTCCCTGGAGGATCGCGCCGAGCTGTCGCTGCTCCGGGTCCTGGACGAAGGCGCCGGTGTCCGGGTCCAGGATGAGCGCGAGGTGCGAGCGCATCACCCGGGGGTGGTCCATCGCCAGCCCCAGCACGGTGTCGATCGCGCGGGCCAGCCGGGCCTCCGGCGAGGAGCCGGGCTCCATCGCGTCCAGGGCGGCCGACAGCGCCAGGTGCATCATCCGGTGGGTCGCCGACTGCATCAGCAGCCGTTTGCCGTCGAAGTAGTACGAGAGCAGGCCGCGGGCGAGGCCGGCCCGCTCGGCGATGTCGGTCAGCGTGGTGCCCGCGTAGCCGTGCTCGTCGACGAGTTCGACGGTGGCGCGCATGATGCGCCGGCGGGAGCGTTGACGCATTTCCTCATTGACCGAATCCCCGCGAGGTGCCATCGTGTCTGCTCCGTACGTTCGTTGGCTCCTGGCCAATATACTGGCGGCGCGAGCCGCCGATCCGTGGAACCCCGCACTTGGCGGGACTGCGGGGATCGGCTCGTACGGACGCGCCGGCTCCACCGACACGGGGGTTTGGTGGAGCCGGCGCGTACCTGAGGGCGAGGACGGGGCCGGGCAGGTGGGGTCAGCTCTTGGTCAGGACCTCGTCGCGCCGGTCGGCCAGGTCGACGGACGGATAATCATAGTCCGGGACGGACACCGGAGTTGACCGCTTGCGCCGGTCGAGCACGGCGCCCGCGGTGGCGATCAGGAAGCCCAGCGCGGCGATCCCGGTGATGAGGACCAGGGCGGGCCGGTAGCCGTCCAGCTGGGCCTGGGCACCGTCTCCGCCGCCACTGCCCGCGGTGATCATCGCGGTGGCGCCGGCGAGCACCACGGCCGTACCGACCTGGATCGCGGTGTTGACCAGCCCGGAGGCCAGGCCCTGCTCCTCGTCGCCCACGCCGTCGGTGGCGGCGATGTTCACCGAGGGGAAGGCCAGGGCGAAGCCGACGCCCAGCAGGATCATCGACGGCAGCACCAGGGTGAGGTACGAGCTGTGCTCGTCCAGCCGCAGGAACAGCGCGAAGGCGGCGGTGAGGGCGAGCAGGCCGATCGGCAGCAGCCGGCCGGTGCCGAAGCGGTCCACGATCGGGCCCATGAACGGGGCCGACAGCGCGATGAAGGCGCCGGCCGGGAGCAGTCCGAGCGCCATCTGCAGGGCCGACCAGCCGAGCAGGTGCTGGAGGTAGAGGGTGACCACGAACTGGAAGCCGCCGTAGGCGCCGGTCATGGTGAAGGCGATCACGTTGGCCCGGGCGACCGAGCCGTTGCGGAAGATGCCGAGCCGGACCAGCGGGTGGGCGGTGCGGCTCTCGGTGACCAGGAAGGCGGCGGCCAGGGCGGCGACCACGACGAGCGAGCCGAGGGTGCGCAGGCTCAGCCAGCCGGCGCCCTGCGCCTCGGTGACGGTGAAGACCAGGAGCAGCACGGTGAGCGTGCCGGTGATCGCGCCGAGCACGTCGTACCCGCCCTTGGCCCGCTCCTCGACCGGGCGGGGGAGCAGCCGGATCGCGAAGAGCAGGGCCAGCAGGGCGACCGGGACGGGCATCAGGAAGGTCCAGCGCCAGCCGACCGAGGTGAGCAGGCCGCTGAGCACCAGGCCGAGCGAGAAGCCGCTGGCGCCGCAGGTGGTGTAGATGGAGAGTGCCCGGTTGCGGGCCGGGCCCTCCGCGAACGTGGTGGTGATGATCGACAGGCCGGCGGGCGCGGTGAAGGCCGCGCTGACGCCCTTGAGGAAGCGGGCGGCGATCAGCAGGCCGCCGTCGTCGACCAGGCCGCCGAGCAGTGAGGCGCCCGCGAAGACACCGAGGGCGACCAGGAACACCCGGCGCCGGCCGAGCAGGTCGGCGGCGCGCCCGCCGAGCAGCAGCAGCCCGCCGTAGCCGAGGACGTAGCCGGAGACCACCCATTGCAGCGCGGAGGTGGAGAGGTGGAGTTCGGAGCCGATGGACGGGAGGGCGACGCCGACCATGGAGACGTCGAGGGCGTCCAGGAACATCGCGGCACAGAGCACGATCAGGGTGCCCCAGAGGCGGGGGGTCCAGCGCAGCCCGGAGGCTGACGGGTCGTCGGTTGCGGGGACGGTCGCGGTGGTCATGGGGAGGACACTACATGCACGTGCATTCATTGCAAGTGAATTTAATGCGGCTACATAAGTTTCATGTGCACGTGGTACTGTGGCCGGGTGGCTGAACTCGACTCTCCGGCGGAGGCAGGTCTGGTCGCCGAATGGCGAGACCTGCTGGCCCGCCATGCCGCGACGTCCTGTGCGCTCGATCGCGAGCTGGGTGAGAAGTACGACCTGGGCGTGAGCGAGTTCGAGGTGCTGGAGCGCCTGGTCGAGGAGCGCGACAGCGCGGTCGGCCACCAGCTGCGGGTCCAGGAGCTGGCCGACACCGTCCATCTGAGCCAGAGCGCGCTCTCGCGGCTGATCGGCCGGCTGGAGAAGGCCGGGCTGGTGACGCGTGCGATGTGCCCCAACGACCGGCGCGGCATCCAGGTGGCGCTCACCGAGGCCGGCTGCCGGCGCTACGCTGAGGCCCGGCCGCTGCACCGCGAGGTGCTCGCGCGCACGCTCGGCTCCCCGGTCTCCCCCGACCCGGTCTCTCCCGGCACCCCTTGCGGGGAGTCGGCGTCGGCCTGACGCTCCGTCACCGGTCTGCCGAGGGCGGGCCCGCAGTCCCGCGCCGGAATCAGAACAGGGTCGAGAGCCCCGGTGCGGCGGCCAGCAGGACGGCGGCGGCCGGCGCGGCGAGCGCGGCCAGGGTGAGCCGCAGCCGGTGGGTGACGGGCAGCCGGGGCCGCCCGGCGAGCAGCCGGTCCACCCGCTTCGGGGACTGCGCCAGCCCCGGCGGGCAGGAGCCGAACACCCCGCGGTCCAGGTTGAGTTCGGCCAGCGCCACGGCGGTGGTGTGCCGCCCGTGCCGGCGGGCCGCCCGGTCGTCCGCGGCCAGCTCCACGAGTTCGCCCACCTGGTCCCGGAAGGCGCTGAACACGCCGACCCCGGGGAACCCCGAGGCGAGGGCCTGCGAGCACTGCGACAGCCAGTGGTGCCGGGCCCGGACGTGTCCGCGCTCATGGCTCAGCACTGCGGCCAACTCCCGGTCCGTCAGCTGCTGGAGGGCTCCGGTGGTGACCACCAGCCGGGAGTTGTGACCGGGCAGCGACCAGGCCTCCGGGCGGACGTTCTCCAGCACCACCAGCCGCTCCCGGCGGTGCTTCAGGGTGTCGATCGACCCCGGCAACTCGGGAGCCCGGCTCGCCAGTTGGGCGTGCCGCCGATTGCGCAGGGCCTTCGCCGAGCGGACTTCGCGGGTCAGGGCCAGCACGGTCTGCACGCCGCCCGCCGCCAGGACCGCGGCACAGAGCCGCCCCCAGCCCTCGGCGTCCTGGAGCGCGTACGCGGCCTCCACGCCGTGCGGCGCCCCGGTGAAGAGCAGCACCCGCAGCTCCGGCAGGGCGGCCGAGGCGGCCAGGACCAGGCTCAGGGCGCAGCACAGCAGGACGGCGACCACCAGGCACTGCCAGACCAGCAGGGCCAGCACGGGTTCGCGCTCGGCCCAGCGGGCCCGGGCCAGCAGCCGGGGCGCCACGGTCGAGAGCAGCAGTCCGAGCAGCAGCAGGCCGAGCAGGGCCGTCATGGCATGGGCTCCCCGAGTACGCACGGAACGCGACAGCGCGCTCCTTGCCAACCTAAGCGCTGTCGGCGTCCGGAGGAACGGCTTTCGGCCACCCAGTGACCAACGCCACGCCCGGGGCCGCGCGGGCCGCTCTCACATCGTCAGGAGCATGGCGAACATGCCCAGGCCCATCGCCAGTCGGCAGGCCCGAGGCAGCCCGGCGGTGCGCAGGCTCCCGGACACCTGGCCGCCCGGTGCGGCCAGCAGGTGGCTGCCGGCCCAGAGCGAGTAGCCGCCGAAGTAGAGCAGCAGCGCGCCGGTCAGCAGCGGGGCCCCGGCGCTCGCGCCGTGGTGATGGCCGTGGGCCGGCGCGGCCGCCATCGCGAGCGCCATGTACGTCATCGCCAGTCCGCCGACCGCGTGGTGCAGCCGGTGGCCGCGCCCGGTCCGGTCGCGGGCGGCGGCCAGCAGGAAGAGCACCGCGGGGAAGCCGAACAGCCAGACCCAGAGCACGGCGGGGACGGCGGCCCCGGCGAGGGCCATGGCCGCCATCCCGAGCCCCATCAGGGCCTCGGCGGCGTCCGACTCGTGGGCGTGGCCGCGGCCCGCCCCGGCGTCCGCCGCGCACGGGGTGCGGCCCAGGCGGCTGAGGCAGTAGGCGCCGGACGTGGCGGTGAGGGCGGCCAGCAGCCAGCTGACCAGCACTGGACCGTGCAACGGCGGCCTCCCGGAGAACGCGGACGGACGTGCTGTCCACGATCACCGGTCGAAGCCGCGCGCAGCAGGGCGCGAACGGGGGCGCATGGGAGTGACGGGCGTAGTGATTCTTCGGGAGGCACCCCCGAGGCCCGGGTGGCACTGGCCCGTTCGAGTGATACCTGTTCGTTCGGTCGAGGACCTGCCGGCCGAGCGCCGGGGCCTACGGCGCCAGTCGCCCGGAGGCGACCACCCGGCTCAGGAACCGCCTGGTCCGGTCGTGCTGCGGATCGCCGAACACCTGCTCCGGCGGGCCCTGTTCGAGCACCACCCCGGACTCCAGGAAGCAGACCTGGTCCGCCACCTCACGGGCGAAACCCATCTCGTGGGTGGAGACGACCATCGTCATGCCCCGTTCCTTGAGGTCCCGCACCACCGCGAGCACCTCGCCGACCAGCACCGGGTCGAGCGCGGCGGTGATCTCGTCGAGCAGCAGCAGCCGGGGCCCGGTGGCCAGCGCGCGGACGATGGCGACCCGCTGCTGCTGCCCGCCGGAGAGCCGGTCCGGGTACTCCCGGGCCTTGGCCGCGAGGCCCAGCCGGTCCAGCAGCTCCAGCGCCTCGGCCTCGGCCTCCGCCCGGCCACGCCGGTGCACCCGGCGCGGCGCCAGCGTGACGTTTTCCAGCACCGTCATGTGCGGGAACAGGTTGTACGCCTGGAACACCACACCGATCCGGCGCCGGACGGCGTCCTCGTCGGTGCGCGGGTCGGTGATCTCCGCGCCGTCCAGGAAGATCGCGCCGTCGTCGATCCGCTCCAGCAGGTTGGCGCACCGCATCAGGGTGGACTTGCCGGAGCCGGACGCGCCGATCAGCGCCGTCACGGTGTGCTCGGGCACGGTGAGGTCCACGTCGCGCAGGACCAGCTGGGAGCCGAAGCTCTTGCGCACCGACTCCAGCCGCAGGACCGGGTTGGTCGTCACACGGCACCTCCCTGGTGCTGACGGCGGTTCATCCGGCGGGACAGCCAGTCGGTGAACCGGGTGAGCGGCACGGTCAGCACGATGAAGACCAGCCCGGCCACCACGTACGGGGTGTAGTTGAACGACCGGCTGGCGATGATCTTCGCCGCGTACACCGCGTCGATCGCCCCGCCGATCGACACCAGGCCGGTGTCCTTCTGCAGGCTGACCAGGTTGTTCAGCAGCGGCGGCACCACCCGGCGGACCGCCTGCGGCAGCACCACGTGGCGCATCGCCTGCGCGTTGCTCAGCCCGAGCGAACGGGCGGCCGCCCGCTGGTCGGGGTGCACCGAGTCGATGCCGGCCCGGAAGACCTCGGAGACGTACGCGGAGTACGTCAGCACCAGCGCGGCGCCGCCGAGCAGCATCGGATCCGTGGTCACCCCGGTCAGCCGCAGCGCCGGCACGCCGGTGATCATGACCAGCAGACAGATGATCATCGGCAGGCCGAGGAAGAAGTCCACGTACGCCGTGGCCAGCAGCCGTACCGGCAGGAAGACCGGTCCGCGCAGCGTCCGCAGCACCGCCAGCAGCAGGCCGAGGACCAGGATCAGCACCCCGCAGCCGAGCATCAGCTCCAGGTTGATCCGCAGGCCCCTGAGCACCTCCGGCAGCGCCCGGCGGGCGTAGTCGGCGTCGAAGAAGGCCTTCCGGGTGGCCGCCCAGCCGGGGGAGTTGACCACCAGCAGGGAGAGCGCCACGGCGGTCACCAGGGTCGACGCCCCGGCGATCAGCGCGGCCCGGCGGCTGCGGCCGCGCCGGTACGCCTCGTGCGCCAGCCGCCGCGCGGACGGGCGGTAGCCGTCGTCCGGCGCCGGCCCGGGCGGGTCCGTCCGCCGGCGCCGGCGCAGCCCGGCGCCGCTCCCGCCGCCGGCCTTGCGGGGACCGGCCCCGGCCTCGGCGCTCATCGGGGCCCCGCTCACTTCAGGACGGGTGCGGAGACGGCGTCGGAGAGCCACTGCTTCTCCAGCTTCGCCAGCACGCCCTCGGCCCGCAGGGCGTCCACCGCCCGCGTGACGCACCCGGTGAGCCGGGAGCCCTTGTCCAGCACCAGCCCGAACTGCTCGCCCCGCGCCGCCCCTTCGAACTGCCCGACCACCTGGGCGTCCGTCACCTCGGCACCGGTGATGTAGAACGCCGTCGGCAGGTCCACCACCAGGGCCTCGATCTGGCCGTTCCGCAGTGCGGCCTTCGCCAGGTCGTTGGAGTCGAACACGGCCGGCTGCACGGTCGGCCGGATGGTGTCGGTGACGACCTCCAGACTGGTGGTGCCCACCTGCGCGCCCAGCTTGGCGCCCTTCAGGTCGGCGACGCTCTTCGCGCCGGCCGCCTTGGAGGTCTTCAGCGCGATCACCGCCTGCCGCACGTCGTAGTAGCCGGAGGAGAAGTCGACGGCCTGCTTGCGCTCGTCACTGATCGACACCTGGTTGATGTCGAAGTCGAAGTCCTTGGCGCCCGGGGTGGTGGCCTTGCCGAACGGCGCCGCCACCCAGGTCACCTTCTCCTTCGGGTAGCCGAGCTTCTCGGCCACGGCGTACGCCACCGCCGACTCGAAGCCCTTGCCGTTCTCCGGCTTGTCGTCCGTGAACCAGGGGTCGTAGGCGGGCTGGTCGGTGCCGATCGTCAGCGTTCCCGCGGTGCGGGTGCCCAGCGCACCCGGCGCGCAGCCGTCGGCCGTCCCCGGGGCACTCGCGGCGGCGCCCGTGCCGGACGCGTCGGACGCGGAGTCCTGCGGCGCGCACGCGGTCAGCGCGGCGGCGGCGACCAGCAGGGCGGCGAACGGCTTGCGGAGGGAGGTCATGGCGGGGCTCCTGGAAAGAGGGACCGGAAAGAGCGGGGAGCGAGCGGCGCGGGGGCGCGGGCCGGGCCGGCACCCCGGCGGGTCACTTCCCCCCGGTGGCGGTGCCGGAACACAGGCGGCATGGTCGGCGTACGGGGCCGCGTCCGCGGCGCCCCCGAGCCGGATCAGCGGCAGCGGCAGAGACCGCGCGCACAACAGCTGGAAGACACCCGGAGCAGGTCGATGTGGCGTCGCGCCACCAGGATCACCGCCGGGAGCATGGCGGGAGGTTCGCATCCCCACGGCGCGGCTGTCCAGAACATCCAGATGACCGTCCACATGCCGGACAAGCGGTTTCGGAACCCAGAACCGGGAGAATCGACGGCAGGGCCCCCCTTGAACAGGAGAACCTGTCGTACTTATGGTGGTCCTGTTGAAATACCTCCTGTCGAAGTGAGTCCACGATGCAGAATCTTTCGCCAAGGCTCGCTGTGGCGGCCGACGCCCCGGTCTCGACCCACGCCGGCCACCCGGCCTGGCTCCGTCTGAAGGACGCGGTCGAGGCCCTGCGCCCGCTGCAGTCCAAGGACGGCTCGATCGACCTGTCCGCCGTGCAGCGGCACACGGTCGACCCGCTGGTCGCCACGGTCCGCAGTGCGATCGCGGAACTCGCCCCGCTCTTCCCGCACGACGCCGCCTACCTCGCCGCCGTCGACGCGGACCTGGCCAAGTGGGCCGACACCGGCTACCGGGAGCCCGACTTCCTGGACTCGCTGCTCGCCTTCCAGCCCGCCGACCAGCGCGAGGACGGCCTGGAGCACCTGGTCGTCTTCGCGATGTACACCCAGAACGGCAACCCGAACCGCAACCTGGAAGCCGTCCTGCTGCGCGTGGTCTGGCCGGACTGGCTGGCCGAGCTGGAGCGCACCCGCTTCGACAACCCGATGTTCGTGCCGATCACCTTCACCGACTTCACGGCCGGCTACGACACCAACTCCGCGGTCCTGTTCCCCGAGACCGTGGCCGTGCGCAAGGCGCCGGAGCGCTTCACCTGGGGCGGCATCTTCTGCGACCGCGAGGCCGCCCGCTTCCGCGCCGTCACCACCAGCGCCGTCCGGCAGCTCGGCCTGGAGATCCCGGCCGACGCCGAGGGCCTGCTGGAGGACCAGGAGCGCGCCCAGCAGACCTTCGTGCTGTGGGACCTCGTCCACGACCGCACCCACAGCCACGGCGACCTGCCGTTCGACCCCTTCATGATCAAGCAGCGCAGCCCGTTCTGGATGTACGGCCTGGAGGAGCTCCGCTGCGACCTCACCGCCTTCAAGGAGGCCGTGAAGCTGCAGGCCGAGGGCTACGCCCAGGGCCGCGACGTCCAGTACGCCATCCTCTTCGACCGGATGTTCCGCTTCCCGGTCAGCGGTGACCGCGTGCGCAACTACGACGGCATGGGCGGCCAGCTGCTCTTCGCCTACCTGCACAAGCACGACGCGCTGCGCTGGCGCGACAACCGCCTGAGCATCGACTGGGACCGCGTCGCCGACGTGACCAACGCGCTCTGCGGCGAGATCGAGACCCTGTACCGCGACGGCATCGACCGCCCGAAGACGGCCCACTGGATCGCCGCCTACCAGCTGGTCTCCCGCTACCTCACCCCGCACCCCGCCTCCACCTGGGCGAAGGGCCCCGACGCGCTGCCGCTGGACACCGCCGACGGCAAGGCGCTCAACAAGGCCCTGTGCGACGCCGTCCACCCGGACGAGTTCCCGTTGAGCATGTTCTACGAGGCCCTCGCCAAGAAGCTCGGCGGCGTCATCGCCGCCACCACCGGCATCACCGGCGCCGGCATCCAGGAGGTCGCCGCGTGAGCACCCACCTCGAAGGCAAGGTCATCGCCGTCGCCGGAGCCAGCGGCCCGGCCGGCCAGGCCGTGCTGCGCCGGCTCGCCGCCGACGGCGCCACCGTGATCGGCGCCGACATCGACCCGCAGCGGCTGGAGAAGGCCCTCGACACCGTGCGCGGGGCGGTCCCCGGCGCCCGGGTCAGCGGCCAGGTCATCGACCTGCTCGACCCGCAGGAGGTCCACGACTGGGCCGACCACCTGGAGGCCGAGCACGGCCACGTCGACGGCCTGCTGCACCTGGTCGGCGGCTGGCGCGGCAGCAAGAAGTTCTTCGACACCCGGATCGACGACTGGGACTTCCTGCACGACACCGTGGTGCGCACGCTCCAGCACACCTCGCTCGCCTTCCAGCCCGCGCTGCTCCGCAGCGAGTCCGGCCGGTACGCGATGATCTCCGCCGCCGCCGCCCACAAGCCGACCGCCGGCGGCGCCGCCTACGCGGCGGCCAAGGCCGCCACCGAGGCGTGGACGCTCGCCATGGCGGACTCCTTCAAGAAGGAGACCACCGCCGAGGACGGCGAGCCCACCGCCGCGGCTGCGATCCTGGTGATCAAGGCGTTGGTCAGCCCCGAGATGCGGGCGGAGAAGCCGGACGCGAAGTTCGCCGGCTTCACCGACACGGCCGACCTCGCCACCGCCCTGGCGGGCCTCTGGGACCGCCCCGCAGCAGAACTGAACGGACAGCACCTGTGGCTGACAGCCCGATGACCGAACCGACCCCCACCGACGCGGTGCGGCGGCACGACCCCGCCGTCCGCGGCTTCGCCAGCGACAACTACGCCGGCGTGCACCCGGAGGTCCTCGCCGCGATAGCGCTCGCCAACGGTGGCCACCAGGTCGCCTACGGCGAGGACGACTACACGGCCCACCTGCAGGACGTCTTCCGCCGCCACTTCGGCGAGCACGCCGAGGCGTACCCCGTCTTCAACGGCACCGGCGCCAACGTCGTCGCCCTGCAGGCGCTGCTCCCGCGCTGGGGCGCGGTCGTCGCGGCCGAGAGCGCCCACATCAACGTGGACGAGGGCGGCGCGCCGGAGAAGATGGGCGGCATCAAGCTGCTCACCGTCCCCACCCCGGACGGCAAGCTCACCCCCGAGCTCATCGACCAGCAGGCCTGGGGCTTCGGCGACGAGCACCGCGCGCAGCCGCTCGCGGTCTCGATCACCCAGAGCACCGAGCTCGGCACCCTCTACACGGTGGAGGAGATCCGGGCCATCGTCGACCACGCCCACCAGCTCGGCATGCTGGTGCACGTGGACGGCTCGCGGCTGGCGAACGCCGCCGCCTCGCTCGGCGTGCCGCTGCGCGCCTTCACCACCGACGTCGGCGTGGACGTGCTGTCGTACGGCGGGACGAAGAACGGGCTGCTGTTCGGCGAGGTCGTGGTGGTCCTGAACCCCGAGCGGGTCCGGAACATCAAGTACCTGCGCAAGACCTCGATGCAGCTGGCGTCGAAGATGCGCTTCGTGTCGGTCCAGTTCGAGGCCCTGCTCGCGGGCGACCTCTATCTCCGCAACGCCGGCCACGCCAACGCCATGGCCAGCCGGCTGGAGGCGGCCGTCCGCGGGATCGAGGGCGTGACCGTCGTCCGCCCGGTCGAGGCCAATGCGGTGTTCGCGATTCTCCCGCGCGAGGTCAGCGAGCGACTGCAGAAGCGTTACCGCTTCTACTTCTGGAACGAGCACACCGGCGAGGTCCGCTGGATGTGTTCGTACGACACCACCGAGGCGGACATCGACGCCTTCGCGGCCGCCATCGCCGAGGAGATGGGCCGCGCCTGACGGTGCCGGTGACCGCGGATCGTCCCGTCCTGCGACAGCAGGGCGGGACGATTTGCATGTGGCGGGCCGGTCCCCGTACAGTTCCGGAGTCGCACCGAGAGGGGCGGCGGAATGCGAATCCGATGAATGAAACTCCGGAAAAC